>JBCDCF010000686.1:0-2511 GCA_039182345.1 Pseudomonadota bacterium | reverse complement strand
TTCCGACCGAGTTCGCTCCAGCCATCAAGGCTTTGCGCGCAACGCTCCACGAAGAACGCCCGGCCATGGCAACGCGCAAAGCCTCCGAACGGGTGCTCAACACCATCAACGGCGTTGTGCCCGAAACCATCGGCGGTTCGGCCGACCTCACCGGCTCCAACAACACCCGCACACCGGATCTCGGCACGGTAACGCGCGATGACTATAGCGGCCGCTACATCCACTACGGTGTGCGCGAGCACGGGATGGCCGCCGCCATGAACGGCATGGCCCTTGCCGGCGGCCTCATCCCCTATGGCGGCACCTTCTTGACGTTCTCGGACTATTGCAGGCCCGCCATCCGCCTCTCCGCCCTGATGGGCGTGAGGGTGGTCTACGTCATGACCCACGATTCCATCGGCCTTGGGGAAGACGGCCCCACCCACCAGCCTGTGGAGCACCTTGCCGCCTTGCGGGCCATTCCAGGGCTCGTGGTGCTGCGCCCTGCCGATGCCATTGAGACCGCCGAGGCCTGGGAGATTGCCCTTGAGCGTCAGGGCCCCACCGTCCTTGCGCTGACGCGGCAGACCTTGCGCTCCATCGCCCCGGCGGACGGGCAGGCAAACCGATCGCGCGCAGGTGCCTATGAGGTGAAGGCAAGCCGCCAGACACCCCTTGTCAGCCTGTTCGCCTCAGGCTCTGAGGTGGAGATCGCCCTTGATGCCTTCGAGACCCTCGACGGCCTCGACATCCCCGCCCGCGTGGTCAGCGTTCCTTCGGTGGACCTTTTCATGGCGCAGGACAAAGACGCCCGCGAAGCGATCATCGGTGCAGCACCAGTGAACGTTGCCATTGAAGCGGCCATCCGCCAGGGCTGGGATGCCATCATCGGCTCAGACGGCATCTTTGTGGGGATGACAGGCTACGGCGCCTCAGCCCCTTACAAGGAGCTTTATGAGCACTTCGGCATCACCCCCCAGACGGTGGTGGAGGCGGTGCGGGCGCGTCTGTCGCGCTGACGGTCGCGCCGACGGCGGGCAGTGGCGGATCGGCCCGGCGCACAGGACCGAAACGGGAGACGAAGGTGGCGCTGAGAACAGCGTCCACCTCCTCCATGGAGACGATCCGCCCCAGCGCCTCAAGGCTCGTCACACCGTGCCCGCGCACCCCGCAGGGCACGATGCCATCAAAGTGGGAAAGGTCAGGCGCGACGTTGAGCGAAATGCCGTGGAAGGCGACCCAGTGGCGCACCCTGACGCCGATGGCGGCAATCTTGTCCTCGAAGACATCGTTGGGCCGGCGCACCCACACGCCAACGCGCCCTTGCCGCGTCTCACCGTCCACATTGAAGGCGGCAAGGGTGTCGATGGCCCACCCCTCAAGCGCCTCCACATAGGCCCTGACGTCACGCCCCCTTTGGCGCAGATCGAGCATGGCATAGGCGACCCTTTGGCCTGGACCATGGTAGGTGAACTGCCCGCCCCGTCCCGACTTGAAGACGGGAAAACGGTCAGGTGCCACAAGGTCTTCCGCCTTTGCGCTGGTGCCTGCGGTGTAAAGGGGCGGGTGCTCCAAAAGCCACACGCACTCAGCCGCTTTGCCTTCAAAGATCGCCTCTGCGCGGGCCTCCATGGCGGCAACGGCGGCCTCATAGTCCACCAGCGTGTCGGAGACGGCCCAGTCCACAGGGGTTTGTCCCATCCTCATGGCGTGGGCCTTGTGAGGGCATCGGGGCACGCTGGGGCAAAACCCTCCACCAAGCTCGCTTGAAACCGTCGCAGCGGAGTGCTACGTCGCCTCCACCGTGCGGTCGTGGCGGAATTGGTAGACGCGCAGCGTTGAGGTCGCTGTGGGGCAACCCGTGGAAGTTCGAGTCTTCTCGACCGCACCATTTTCTCTCTCACGGCTGATCGCTTCGCGGCCTCCGAGGGGCGGCCTCCCGGCCGGCGCGCGGTCGCGCGCTGCGGGTGCCTCCCATCCTGCTTTGTATGTGGTCGCTCTCTAGCACCTTGCCTTGACTGCGGGTTGGCTTGCCTCGGGCGGCCTCCCGGCCGGCGCGCTGCGGGTGCCTCCTATCCTGCATTGTATGTAGTGCTCTCTAACACCTTGCCTTGACTGCGGGTTGGCTTGCCTCTGGCGGCCTTCTGGCCGGCGCGCTGCGGGTGCCTCCCATTCGGCTTTGTATGTGGTCGCTCCCTAGCACCGCTTGTGTTTCCTTCATGGCCTCCTGTGGCGTGCCTATTGGGGGGTGATGGAGACGCGGATGTCGTGGAAGGCAGCGCCGCCGTAGGGTGCGACGGGGTCGGCGCCCACAAGGCAATTGATGCCGCGGCCGTCCACGAAGGCATCGTTGGGAAAAAGGCCCTCCGAGATCAGCGTGCCCCGCGTCACGCCAGGGAAATGGCGGGCGGCGAGGAGGACGCGGCCGCGGTGGTTTTCCAAGGCAACGTCGGCGCCGTCGGCAATGAAGTGCACGGCCGCATCCTCAGGGTGGATGAAGACCGAAGGTTTCCCCTCCTTCTTCTGTGAGCT
>JBCDCF010000685.1:0-2516 GCA_039182345.1 Pseudomonadota bacterium | reverse complement strand
GACCCGTTCGGCCAGAACTTCCGTGTCGCTCGAGAGTTGGACATCGACGGCATCGTCTGCGCTGAAAAGGCCGTCTTGAAATGTCTCGGCGAGGGCAACGGGGGCGAGCGGTAGGCCGAAGCGTTCCGTCAGCTCGATGGCAATGGACGCATCGCCCGTGAGGCGCCCGACCGAGACCACATGCACGCGTTCAGGACACCGTTCGATGAGCCGCATCACAGGAAGCATATGCGCAATCCATGACCGGGCCACCGTGTCGGGGTCGGCGGCAAGGCGCATGTGCATTGTAGCAAGGCCCTTGTCGGCGGTGTTTCCCACAGAGTTCAGTGCCCGCCGCAGCAGGGAATGAATGCACGCGCGGTAGTGCCGCAGACACACAAGGAAGCGCGGATCGGGCAGAACGGTGCGCCAGTGGTCGATGAAGAGGCACGCGCGGGGGTCTTTGAAGCCCCAATGATCGTAGGCGGCGTCGCGGGCGGCCACCAAGGCGTTGGACTGACTGCGCGCCCCTTGGGAGACGATGGGGGTGAACGGATTGGGCGCGAGCCACCGCTCGCCATTCTCGCGCAAGATTCTTTCGTGAACATCGAAGAACAAGCGATCCTCGAAGTGGCCGTAGGGGTTGGACTGGTTGCTGCCGATCAGGTCATCCCCGACGAAGAGCCCTGCCTTCATAAGATGCTGGGTGACGGCGGACGTACCGCTGCGGTGGTAGCCGAGGATCACCAGTTGCACGGCGCCCTCCCTGCCGCACGTGCGTCAGCTGTGGGGTGAAGCTGCCTCGTCATTCTGCTGCAACCGCCATGGAGGCAGCGAAGGGGGCAGCACGGGGCGCAACGGGAGGGGCGGTCAGGTGGCTCATGTCGTCATAGACTATCACAGAGCCGGCCCCATCAACCTTCACCGAGAACAAGGGGAGGTCGCTGAGCGCGGCGCGAACACCGTGCGCTGTTGCACCCGGGGCGCAAAACAGGACGAAGCCGCCGCCGCCCGCTCCGAGGAGCTTGCCCCCCGTCGCCCCTGCCGCGAGACCGCGCTCGTAGACCGCATCGATGAAAGGCGTGCTCACCGTTGGCGACAAGCGGCGCTTGCGCTCCCACCCCTCGTGCAGGAAAGGGCCGAGGGCGGCAGGGTCGTCCTGCAGTTGAACGTGAAGCTGGCGTGCCAGGGTGGCCATCGCCTTCAAATCGTGAAGGCGGGCAGGGTTTGCGGCAATTTCGGCCCCTTGCTGACGCAGCATCTCACTTGCCGAGCGGTGACCGCCGACGTAGGCCAGAACAAGACTGTCCTCCAAAGCGCGGCGTTTGGCGGGGGTCAGAAAGATGGGCGTCACATCCACACGCTCATCGGCGTGGAACTCGATGAGCTTCAGGCCGCCGACGGCGCAGCCATACTGGTCCTGCTTGCCGATGGGCTCGCCCAGACGGTCGATTTCGATATGGCAGGCGGCGGCGGCCACCTCTTCGGCCGGCACGTAGCGGCCTTGATAGGCGTTGCAAAGGCTGATCAGCCCCGCGGTGAACGCGGACGAGGACCCAAGCCCTGTCCCCGCAGGAATGTCCGCCGCGCTTGAAAAATCGACTCCGCGGATCCCGTAGTCGGCGAAGACCTGACGGATGATGGGATGCTCGATCTCCTCCACCGACTGGACCGTCTCCGTCTTGGCATACTTGAGCAGGTAGCCGCGGGACAGGAAAGCCCGGTGCATGGTGAGGTAGAAATACTTGTCGATGGCCATGGACACCACGGCACCGCCATGGGCCCGGTAGAAGGACGGGATGTCCGTCCCGCCGCCGGCAAACGAGATCCGAAACGGTGTTCGCGCAACAATCATGCGTTGATTTTCAACACAGTTTCGGACGTCTTGTCCACCTGTGGGAGCGACAGGATGTGCGCCACAGCGTCAGCCAGAGATGTGTGAGTAACGCGCGGATCGGCCGATCGCACCTGGTCGCGCGCCACCAAAATGGGGGTGACACCCGCCGCTACCGCTGCCTTCCAGTCACTCTCGCGGTCGCCGATCATGAACGAGCGCTCCAAATCGATGTTGTGCCGTGCGGCGGCCTCTAACAGCATGCCGGGCTGAGGCTTGCGACATTGGCATACAACTTTGAGTTTTTCCACCTCCCCTTTGTGGCCGCGCTCGGGGTGGTGCGGGCACATCATGAGGTCGTCCAGATAGGCGCCTTCGTTCGCAAGGGTCTGATCGAGCGCGGCGTGCACCGCGTCCACCTCTGCCGCACTGGCGAACCCCTTGGCGATCAGCGGCTGGTTGGTGGCGACAATGACAAGGAAAGGCGATCGGTTGAGGGCGCCGATGGCCGCAGCGACACCTTGCAGCACCTCAAGGTCTTTAGGACACAGCACGCCGTCCACCTCACGGTTGATGACGCCGTCCCGGTAGATGAACACGGCATGCTGGGGGGTGCGGTAGCTCTTGGCCGCCACCTCCCCTGAGCGCAGCGCAGCCTCGGCTCGCACAAGGCGGGCGGGCGTGCCGATGTCCTTAATGTACT
>JBCDCF010000684.1:0-2522 GCA_039182345.1 Pseudomonadota bacterium | reverse complement strand
CTGTCGGAGACGGTGGCCTTGATGTGGCCGCGCCGTCCGCCCGTCGAGATCGGCGCCATCGGCCACAACAACCCGCCCGGCGCGCCGCCATTGTCTGAGGTGATTGAGACGCTGAGCACCCTTGGCAAGGCAGGCCTTCCCGGCGTTCTGGCAGGGTGGCTGGATGGTCTCGACGAAGTGGGGCGCTGGGCGCTCTTAAAACTCATCACCGGCGCGCTGCGGGTGGGGGTGAGCGCGCGGCTTGCCAAAACCGCCGTTGCAAGACTTGGCCCCGTGGAGGTGAATACGGTGGAGGAGGTCTGGCATGGGCTGAGCCCCCCTTATCTCAGCCTGTTCGACTGGCTTGAAGGGTGCGGGCCCGTGCCCTCCACCATCGACCCCGCCCCGTTCAGGCCGCCGATGCTGGCAAACCCCACCGACCTTGAGGCCCTCACCAAGGGGGAGGACCCTGCCGCCTTTGCGGCGGAGTGGAAGTGGGACGGCATCCGCGTCCAGGTGGTGGCTGGGCGCGATGGGTCAGGCAAACGGGTGGCGCGGCTTTACTCGCGCTCAGGGGAGGATATCTCCAACGCCTTCCCCGATGTGGTGGACGGTGTGGATTTCGACGGCGCCGTGGACGGCGAGCTCTTGATCGTGAAGGACGAGCGCGTCCAATCCTTCAACGTCTTGCAGCAGCGGCTGAACCGCAAGACCGTCAGCGCCAAGATGCTGAAATCCTACCCGCCGCGGGTGCGCGCCTACGACCTTCTGGCCGAAGACGGCGAGGACCTGCGGGGCCTTCCTTTTCAAATGAGGCGGGCGCGGCTTGAGGCGTTCGTTGCCGCCCGTGACCACCTGTTCGACCTGTCCCCGCAGATCGATTTTGAGGATTGGTCCGGGGTGGCGGCCGCCCGCGCCGACCCTGAGGCGGCAGGCGCTGGCCTTGATGCTGCCGCCGTTGAGGGCGTGATGCTGAAGCGCTGGGACAGCCTTTACGTGCCCGGCAGGCCGAAAGGGCCGTGGTACAAGTGGAAGCGCGACCCTTTCACCGTGGACGCTGTGCTGATGTACGCCCAGCGCGGGTCCGGCAAGCGCTCCTCGTTCTACTCCGACTATACGTTCGGTGTGTGGACGGCGGAGGAAACCCCTGGGCTCGTGCCCGTCGGCAAGGCCTATTTCGGCTTCACGGACGATGAGCTGAAGGAGATCGACAAGTTCGTGCGCAACAACACGGTGAACCGGTTCGGTCCTGTCCGCGAGGTGGTGCACCAGCCCGACGCGGGCCTTGTGCTTGAGATTGCCTTTGAGGGCCTGAACCGCTCCACCCGCCACAAATCGGGCGTTGCCATGCGTTTTCCGCGTGTGGCGCGGCTGCGCTGGGACAAGCCGCCCAGCGAGGCCGACACGCTCGATCAGTTGAAGACGCTGTTGCCCGCGGAGGCGACGGCCAGCGGCTGAGGCCTCACCCTACAAGGTGGCAAGGGCAATGAGGGCAGGCTTGTCCTCGATGCAGTAGTAGCCGGCAATGCGCGAGACGAGCCCTTCGCGCTTCCAGTCGTTGAGGACGCGGCTCACGTTTTCGCGGGCTGCGCCCACCATGGCCGCAAGGTCCGCCTGGCTGATCTTGTGGTGGACGAGGGTGCGCCCTTCCCCCACCTCCTTGCCGAAAAGGTCGGCGAGTTGCAGGAGGCTCTGGGCCACACGCCCACTCAAGGGCAGAAGCGAGCGGGCGGCGAGCGTTTCGTTGGAGGCACGAAGGCGCCGGCCCACAATCCCCAGCATGTGGCGGTAGACGGCGGGGTTGTCATCGCAAAAGCGAAACACCGCCGACTTGTCGAAGAAGGCGACGCGCGAGGCTTTTGCCGCCAAGACCGTTGCGGAGCGCGGGCGCCCGTCGAACAGGGAAAGCTCGCCGAAGAGGGCACCGGGGGAGAGGAGAGCCAGCAGTTGCTCGCCATCCTCGCCCCTCAAGACCACCTTGAGCGAGCCTTCCAGAAGCGCATAAAAGCCATCGCCAGGATCGCCGGCCTCGAACAGCGCCTGGCCCGCCTTCACGGGGCGTGTGCGTGCCACCTTGGTAAGCTCTGCCGCCAAGTCCTCAGGCAGACCGTCCAGCGTGATGCTTTGTGACAGGAGTTGCGGGTTGACCGCCATCGACGCCATCGCTCCCTAGATGGGGCGGCAGGTGTCCACAAGCCGCCGGGAGGGGTCCCGACGCGCCATGTGTGGCATCAACCGCCCTGTCTTGCCCGCTTGCCGCGGGTCGATCGTGATCGTCGGGCTCTGGGCCAAAAAAAAGCCCGGAGCCGCCGCTGCCGAAGGCTCGGTGAAGCGGAGCGTGCGCTAGCGCACGACGACGACTTGAGTCCCCACCTTCACACGATCGTAGAGTTCCGTCACGTCCTCATTGCGCATTCTGATGCAGCCTGAGGAGACTTCGTGACCGATGGTCCAGGGCGCGTTGGAGCCATGGATGCGGTAGAGCGTTGAGCCGAGATAGAGCGCGCGGGCGCCAAGGGGGTTTTCCGGTCCGCCTGGCATAT
>JBCDCF010000683.1:0-2529 GCA_039182345.1 Pseudomonadota bacterium | reverse complement strand
TCCAGCTCGACGGTTTCGCCCGCCATGTCGAAGTTCATGACGTCGCCGCCATAGTTGCCGTAAAGGCGCAGGATTCCCGCGCCTCCATGGGCAGCGCGCATGGCGCCTGCCATCTCCTCAGCGGACGGGGAGGCGAACACGTCGCCGATGGCGCAGGAGTCGAGAAGGCCCTTGCCCACATAGCCCGTGAACACAGGCAGGTGGCCCGACCCCCCGCCTGTGACAATGCCCACCTTGCCGCCGGTGGCCCCGCCCGCCCGTGCGATGACACGCCGCTCGGGCTGGGCGTAGTACTGAGGGTGGGCCGCGGTGAGCCCATCCAACATTTCGTCCACGTAGGCGGCGGGATCGTTGAGGATTTTCTTCACGAGGCGACCCGTTGCGTTGGAAAGGCCGGTGCGCCGAGGCGCACCTTTGCCAGGTTAGATCTTGTAGCCGAGGGCGCGGGCGCCATCGATGAAGTTTTTGTACTGCGCCTTTTGCTTGTCGATGCCGAGTTTTTGGGAGATGCGCACCCACTCGTCCGCTGCCTCGTCCAGCGCTTGCTGGGAGGTGAGTTCGCCCGAAATGGCCTTGGAGATGTTGCGGCCCAGCGCGTCGGCATATTCGGGTGCGCCCTCCCAGAAGAACTGCGGGTAGCCCACCTCCACGTTGGCAAGGCCGGCATCCAAGTGGTTGCGGGCGCGGCCGAAGGTTTTGAAGATGCCGTCGTTGGTGGGATAAAGGTCTGTGGTGCCCCTTTGCGGGTTCGGCTCGATGTAATATTGCGCCGCTGCATCGGTATAGTGGGAGGCGCCGAAGGGGTCGGACCCGCAATAGGGGTCGGCGACAATGTGGTCCGAATAGTCCGGGTGGGACATGCGGTAGATGAAGTAGAACGCCGCATCCTTCACGTCCTGCGGCAGGTTGGCGGGGATGGAGGCGGTGCGGCACCACAAGGAGATGGCGCGGTGGACAATCTCCCCGTCGTCGTGCTTCCAGCCGGGGACGATGGCCGCGCCCTGGTCTTCGGCCTTTTCAGGGCCCTGCTGCTGGACGGTGAACTCGGCAAGGTCGATCCACCACACGCTCATCACGTCAGAGCCGGACTGCCAGCGCTGGATGGTGGTGCCGATGTCCATCGCTTCGGCGCCCGGTGGGCCGAACTTGATGATCTCCTTGTACATGTCGAGCGCTTCGGCGGCTTTGCCCTGGTTGATCACAGGGTTCATGTTTTCGTCGAAGTAGTTGACGCCGGCCGAGGCCGCAATGTCCATCCAGAAGCCCCAGCCGAAGTTGGGCGGGTTCACCACCATGGACGTGCCGTAGATGCCTTGGCTGGACAACTCCTCGGTCATGAACTGCGTGACCTTCAGGAAGTCATCCCACGTCTTCGGCACTTCGAGGTTTTGCTGGAAGCGGGCGGAGAATTTTTTCTGAAGCTCGGGATTGTTGAAGTAGCTTTGGCGGTAGTGGAGGATGTGGATGTCGCCATCGAGCATCACGCCGTAGGTCTTGCCGGCCCATTTGGTGTAGAATTCGCGGTAGGCGGGCATCACCCAGTCAAGATAGGCGTCGGTGCCTTCGTATTGGGCAAAGTAGTCGTCAAGGGGTTCCAGCTGTCCCGTTTCGGCAAAAGCGCCGAAGAAGAGGGAGGGGTACTGCACCCAGTCGAAGCGCGGGCGGCGGGACAACAGCTGCGGCAGGATTTTCGCCACAGCATCGCCGCCGTCATACATTTCGCGGCCTTTGATGCCGACGCCGGCCTCTTGCATCATGTGTTCGGACAACCAGAGCGGCGCGTGGAGCCAGTTGGAGTCCTGGAAGTAGGTCAGCTCGATGTCGTTGAACAACTTGCGGCCCGGCGGCACAGCCGTTTTGGACTGGCCCCAGGCGAGTTTGCCTGGCATGTGAAGGCCTGCGGCAGCGCCAGCCCCCGCTGCCACCGACTTCATGAACTTGCGCCGCGTATAGCCGCTAAAGATCCCCATGATCGTTCCTCCCTGGTTTTGCTTGCGCCGGCTGCGGCCGGTCTTTGAGGGTTCCGTTCAGGTTACAAGGTTTTGCGTGTCGGCGTCGAACACCATGACGTCGGCAAGGTCGAAGGCAAAGCCCACCGTTTCACCGGGGGCGGCGCGCATGTCGGGCGCGGCAAGGGCTTGGAAGACGGTCTCGCCGTTCTTCATGGTGAGGATGGACCGCTCACCCAAGTATTCGTTGATGAGGACGGTGCCGGCGATCATCCCGTCCTGGGCCACTTTGAGGTTTTGCGGGCGGATCCCCACCGTAAAGCGCCGGCCCCCGTGGCGTCTGACCGCCGCGGTGCGTTCGCTCGACAAGGGGAAGACAAGGTCTGTCCCCTCGGCGTGCAGGTGCGTGGTCTCACCGTCATCGTGGCGCTCGGTGGCCAGGAAGTTGGTGGGGGGCTCGCCAATAAAGTCGGCCACGAAAACGTTGGCGGGGGTGTTGTAGAGGTCGTTCCTGCTGCCCACCTGCTGCAGCTTGGCGTTGGACATGACGGCCACACGGTCGGCCAACGCCAGCGCCTCC
>JBCDCF010000682.1:0-2534 GCA_039182345.1 Pseudomonadota bacterium | reverse complement strand
CTCTTGTGCAATTGTGAAAAAAATGTTCCAGATTGTCTATTTCGTCGCAGTCTGCACATTTGGGACGATCACCTACTCTACGCGTGATTGATGGCCAAGAAGCCGATCCAGTTCACCCACAACGGCTCGGACAAAGCCGTCTTCGTGGACGAAGGCCAGAACCTCCTCGACGTCTTGCGCCGGGGCCTTGGCGACCTCACGCCCAAATATGGCTGCGGCCAGGGCACCTGCGGGGCGTGCACGGTGATGGTGGACGGTGCGCCGCGCCTTTCTTGCCTCACCCTTGCCGAAACCGTTGACGGGCAGTCGGTGGAGACTGTGGCGGGGCTCTCCGAAGGGGCGCGCCTCTCCCCGCTCCAGAGCGCCTTCATGGAGCACTTTGCGGCCCAGTGCGGCTACTGTACCGACGGGATGCTGATGTCGGCCGCAGCACTTCTTCGCGCCAACCCACGCCCTTCGCGAGAGGAGGTGGTGGAGGCGATCTCAGGCAATCTGTGCCGCTGTACCGGCTATGAGGCCATCATCAACGCCGTTCTCGCCGCCGCAGGCGGTGGGGCGCGTCACACGGGGTAGGCCATGCCCATCGAGTTTCGCAAAGAGTATTTTGCCGACGAGCGCGACGACGATCTGAACGAGATCGGCAAGCCCACACAGCGCCAGGACATGGTGGGCCACGTCACAGGCCGCTCGCCCTTCTATGACGACCACCTGTTCGACGGTCTGACCCACATCCGCTGCGTGCGCTCGCCCCACCACCACGCAAGGATCCGCCGCATCGACACCGCAGCGGCCGAGACGATGCCTGGCGTGCGCAAGGTGATCACCGGCAAGGACGTTCCCAAAAACCTCAACACGCTCCTGTCGCTGCTGGACTTCGGGCTCGACGATGAGCCGCTTTTGTCGGAGACCCGCGTTGCCTATAAGGGCGAGCCTGTGGCCGCGGTTGTGGCCGACACGGAGCGTCAGGCCCGCGAGGCGTGTCATGCGGTGCGGGTGGAGTACGAGGAACTCCCCCACGTCCTTGACGTTGAGGAGGCCATCAAGCCGGGCGCGCCTGTGGTGAACCTCCCCTACCCAGGCAACAAGTTCATCTATCACGGCAAGTACGATCACCAGAAGCTGCGCTATGGCGATGTGGATGCCGCCTTCCGCCAGGCCGACAGGGTGATCGAGGGGCGCTACCAGATGTCCCCCATCGAGCAGGCGCCCATGGAGACCTGCGGGGCCATCGCAGCGCCCGAAACCAACGACCGCTTCGTCTGCTACACCTCAACGCAGGGGTTGTTCTTCTCCCTCGGCACATCGGCGAAGTTACTGGATGTGTCCTCGGCGCGGCTTCACTTCATCGGCGGTACGGTGGGTGGCGGGTTCGGCGGCAAGGTGGATTCCCTGCACGAGCCTCTTGCCATCCTCGGCACCATGCTGACGGGCCGGCCGTGCAAGTACATGTTCGACCGTGAGGAGGAGATGCAGGTGGGCGCGCCGCGGGGGGCGGAGCGCTGGTACCTCACCGACGGTGTGATGAATGACGGGCGCATCGTTGCGCGCAAGTTCGTGGGCTACTTCGATTCAGGCGCCTACACGCGCCTGTCCTCTTACGCCATCATCAAGGGCGTGGGGCATTTGCCTGGCCCCTACACCATCCCCAACGTTTATGCGGACGTTTATTGCGTCTTCACCAACCGCACCCCTGCAACGGCCATGCGCGGGTTCGGCATCACAGGCGTCGACTTTGCCATTGAAAGCCACATGGACGTTGTGGCCCACGAGATGGGGATCGACCCCATCGAACTGCGCATCCTCAACGCCTATCGCGATGGGGACATGAAGGCCCACAGGCGCCTTGCGAAGAACTGCGCCCTCATCGAATGCTGCCAGGTGGCGGCGGAAAAGGCGGGGGTGAAACTCTCCCCGTCCGCCCTTGCCGCCTCCTCCCTCCATGGCGGGGGCGGTGAGCGCGGGCAGATCCCCAACTTCACCGCCACCGACGAGAATGGCCGTGTGGAAGGCTTCAACACGGGCTCATATGCCCAAGGCGGGCGCGGCGGCCAGCCGGTGGAGATGGGCCGCGATGCGCCCGCTTCACGGCCCCAGCCTGCGCCGGCCGAACCTGAGCGGCCCGCAGCCCCGCCGCAGCGCGCGCCAGAGCCCGCCGCAGCCTCAACGGCGCCCTCGCCTGCGCCACCGCCCAGCCCCGCGCGGCCAGAACCAAGGCGCGGCCCCACACGCTTCTCTTCCATCTCGGGCCTTCGCCGGCGATAACGGGGGACCCCTTAGGAGATGGCAATGGCCGTGGCCGGCAATCAGAGCGAGATCGACCGCGATGCTGTGCGTGGCATGGCGTTGATGACTGGCGCGGCCCTCCTGATGCCCGGCCTTGATGCCATTGCCAAGATCCTCGGCCAGACCCTGTCGCCGGCACAGATCGGCTTCATGCGCTTTGTGATGCAAACGGCGATCTTATGCATCGCCCATGCGCTGCTGCGGCGCACACTCATCACCGATCCCGTTCGTGCGGCCCTGCCAAAACTCAT
>JBCDCF010000681.1:0-2538 GCA_039182345.1 Pseudomonadota bacterium | reverse complement strand
GTGATCGGCCCCTTCTGTGACCATTGCATCCATGATGGTGCCGACCCCGCGTGCCGCCGTCAGACCATGTACTGCCCGCCATTGATGGACAGGGTCGAGCCTGTGATGAAGGCGGCGTCGTCGGAGGCAAGGTAGGAACACAGTTTGCCGATCTCATCGGCCTGGCCGAGCCTGCCGACGGGGATGCCGCCGATGATGCTCTCAAGCACCTTTTCAGGCACCGCCGCCACCATGTCGGTGTCGATATAGCCAGGGCACACGCAGTTCACCGTGACGCCCTTGCGCGCATTCTCCTGAGCAAGCGCCTTGGTGAAGCCGATGACACCGGCCTTTGCCGCAGAGTAGTTCACCTGCCCCATCTGACCCTTCTGGCCGTTGATGGAGGAGATGTTGATCACCCTGCCGAAGCCGCGGTCGCGCATGCCGTTGATGACGGGCTTGGTGACGGCAAACAGGGAGTTGAGGTTGGTGTTGATCACCGCCTGCCAGTTCTCCCACGACATCCTGTGGAAGGTGCCGTCGCGGGTGATGCCGGCATTGTTCACCACCACGTCGATGGGGCCGATGCTCTCTTCGATGCCGGCGATCTCTTGCTCGCAAAGGGCGGCATCGCCCACATCGAATTTGCGAACCTCGATGCCCGTCTCGGCCTTGAACGCATTGGCCTTTTCGTCATTGCCGCCATAGTTGGCAACCACCGTGTGGCCGGCCTCCTTCAGCGCCTTAGAGATTGCTGCGCCAATGCCGCGGGTTCCGCCCGTCACCAATGCGATGCGCGCCATAAGTTTCCTCCAGTCGGACCGTGACGGCCCTCGTTTATTGATCGACGATGAGGTCCGCTGACAGGGCGCCAGCGGGCGGGGCGCAAGACCTCTCCGGCGCCCCGCACGGTTTGATCGGTTTAGTTGACGCGCTCAACGCACATGGCAACACCCATGCCGCCGCCGATGCACAAGGTGGCAAGGCCTTTCTTGGCATCGCGCTTTTGCATCTCGTGCAAGAGGGTGACGAGGACGCGGTTGCCTGACGCACCGATGGGGTGGCCGATGGCAATGGATCCGCCATTGACGTTTACGATGTCAGAGCTCCAGCCCATGTCCTTGTTGACGGCACAGGCCTGTGCGGCGAAGGCCTCGTTGGCCTCCACAAGGTCAAGGTCCGACACGCTCCAGCCGGCCCGCTCAAGCGCCTTCTTGGAGGCAGCGACGGGGCCGATGCCCATCACCGCAGGGTCGACGCCTGCAGTTGCCCAGGAGACGATACGCGCCAGCGGCTGGATGCCCCGCTTCTCAGCGTTCGCCATGGACATCAACACGGTGACGGAGGCGCCATCGTTGATGCCTGAGGCGTTGCCTGCGGTGACGGTGCCCTCTCGGTCGAACGCAGGGCGCAGCTTGGCAACACCGTCCAGCGTGGCGCCGTGGCGAATGTATTCGTCATCCTCCACAACGCGCTCGCCCTTGCGCTCCTTGATGGTGATGGGGACGATCTCGTCCTTGAAGCGCCCGGCCTTTTGCGCCGCTTCCGCCTTGTTCTGCGAGGCGACGGCGAATTCGTCCTGCTGGTCGCGGGTGATCTGCCACTCGCGGGCAACGTTCTCGGCCGTCATGCCCATGTGGTAGCCGTTGAAGTGGTCCCACAGGCCGTCTTTGATCATGGTGTCGACCATGGAGTAGTCGCCCATCTTGTGGCCGGCGCGCAGTTTGCCGGCGTGGGGCGACATGGTCATGTTTTCCTGACCGCCTGCGACGATGATGTCGGCATCCCCGGTGGCGATCTGCTGCATGCCGATGCAGGCTGTGCGAAGGCCTGACCCGCACACCTGGTTCAGCCCCCAGGCGGTCTTTTCCTTTGGGATGCCTGCGGCCATGGCGGCCTGGCGGGCAGGGTTCATGCCGGCAGCGGCGGTCAGCACCTGGCCAAGGATGACTTCGTCGACCTCGTCGGCGGAAACGCCAGCCCGCTCCAGCGCACCCTTGATGACGGCAGCGCCGAGGGTTGCAGCCGGGGTGTTGGCGAATGCGCCGCTGAAGGCGCCTACGGGGCTGCGTGCAGCGCTCGCGATGACGACGCTGTCTTGGGCCATGGGATCTGCTCCTTAGAGTTGTCGCTTATGCTTCCGATATGGGGCGTAGCACACGCTTTGTCGCGCCGACTACCGGCACGGGCGCTCACCGCGCGCAAACCGGCCGCTACGGGTCTGGATTTCGCGGTTGCAGCATGCCACTGGTGCGCCGCCCACTAAAGGGCTACTGTCATATCCTGAGGGCGGCGATCGCAGTTGGTTGCGAAGCGGCCGCGCGTGGTCCGGAAGCGATGGAGCGGGCATGCCGAGCGAAACGCCTTCGACGGTCATCAAGAAATACGCCAATCGCCGTTTGTACCACACCGGCACCAGCACCTACGTGACGCTGGACGATCTGGCCGAGATGGTCCGCCGCGGCGAAGAATTCGTGGTGCAGGACGCCAAGACGGGGGAAGACATCACCCGCGGTGTTCTGGGTCAGATCATTTTCGATGCTGAGGCACGGGGCGGCG
>JBCDCF010000680.1:0-2539 GCA_039182345.1 Pseudomonadota bacterium | reverse complement strand
TGGGAAGGAGTACGCCGATGCGTCCGTTTTCGGTTCCGTTCGCGGTGGCTGTGATGGTCGGCCTCAGTGTCACCGCCGGCCCTGGTGCGCCGGTCAGCTTTGGCGTGTCTGCCGCCAACGCATTCCCAGCCGCCGCGCCACCCTCCGTCGAAACCCCTGTGCTCCAGGTGGAAAACCGCCTCCTGCCGCGCTTCTTCGGTGGGCGCGAGAAGCGCAACGATACGGCCGATGCCGCCGTCAGGCTGGAGCAGCTTGAGGCGCAGGTGCGCAGCCTCACCGGTCAGGTGGAGGAGTTGACCTTCGCCGTGCGCCAGCTTAAGGAGGCGCTGCGGGTGCAACAGGGTGCCGCAACACCGCAGCAGCGCAGTGACGCCGGCCGGCAGCTGGGCGATCCGCCGCGCAGCCTCGGCACCCTTCCAGCGCCCGCAGGCACTGAGGACACCTCCATCGCCTCCTCCACAGAAGTGGGTCCGCTCGACCTTTCGGTGCTGAACGACGGCGCCACCATCTCCTCAGGTCGTGACATGGGCGCGGCAACCCCTGCGCCGGTGCGCAACGAAGCCTTGGCAAACGTGCGCGACCTTCAGGCCTCGGGCCGCTATTCCATGGCCGCCCAGGAGGCGCGCAAGCTGCTGCAAGCCAACCCGTCCGGCCCTGTGGCGGGTGAGGCGCGCTACCTCCTCGGCGAAGCGCTGCTGGCGCAACGGGAGTATAGGGCCGCCGCCAACCTCTTCTTGGAGAACTACACGAGCGATCCCAACGGTGCACGGGCCCCTGCGAGCCTGCTGCGTCTCGGCACGGCGCTGAACGGGCTTGGGGAGAGGGAGGCGGCGTGCTCGTCCCTTGAAGAGCTCCTTGGCGCCTACCCGAACGTTGATGCCACCTTGCGCGCGGAGGCCGAACGAGAGCGACAGTCGGCCAACTGCGCATGAATTACCAGGCTCCACACCCTTCGCAGGCGGATGGGCAGGACGGTGAGGGGACGGCTACCGTCCCCGCCGAAACGCTCGTCCTGCCCCAAGGGATCGACTGGAGCCTGATTGACAACACACCGGGCCGGCTGGGCCTTGCCGTCTCCGGCGGCGGCGATTCGGTCGCCCTTGCCGTCCTGTTGCGCGAGCAGCGCTGGTATCGCGATCTCACCGTTCTCACCGTCAATCATCGCTTGCGGATGGACGCTGAGAACGATGTGCGCGCCGTCAAAGCGCTGGCCGACCGGTTGAACCTTCCGTTCATGACGCGCGATGCGCGCGGCCACCCCACAGGCTCCATCCAGAACTGGGCACGTCAGCAGCGCTATGGGCTGCTGGCGGAAATGGCGGCGGAAGCGGGTCTTTCGGCCATCATCGTCGCCCACACAATGGAAGACCAGGCAGAGACGCTGCTGTTGCGCCTGTCCCGCCGCAGCGGCGTGCGCGGCCTTGCCGCCATGCGCCCGCGCGCCCAACGGGACGGAATGGTTCTCCTGCGCCCCTTCCTCAGCGTGCGGCGCGATGCGCTGCGCAAATCCTTGCGGGTGCGCAACGTTCACTGGACGGAGGACCCGTCCAACAGCGACCCCTCATTCGAGCGCGTTGCCGTGCGCCGGCTGGCAGGTGCCCTGAAGGCTGCCGGCCTCACCGCAGAGGCCCTCGCCGCAAGCGCTGCCCACCTTGGCCGGGCGAGCGACGTTGTGGAAGACATTGTCGTCCAGACCTGGAACAGGATCGTCACCGTTGACCGGTCGGCTGTGGTTGCCATCAAGGCCGAACCCTGGCGGCTCCTCAGCGATGAGGTGCGGCTTCGCATCCTCGCCCGCGCCATCCATACCGCCGGCGGCGGAACGTTCGAGCCGCGCTTTCGTGTGGTGGCGCGCATGGACAGGGCCCTTTGCTCAGGCGAGCGCAGCCATGGCGGGCGTTCCCTTGCCTCCGTCGAGGGAGGCATCTTGCGGGTCTGGCGAGAGCATCGTGCCATCCGCCAGCTGGAACTTTTCGCCGGCCAGTCCGCCGTGTTTGACCGTCGGTTTGTGGCGCGATCGTCAGCCTCATCCCCGCCGGTGCAGATTTCAGCCATCGGCAACGAGCTTGCCGGCCTGTTGCCACAAACCGGCTACACGCCGGCCTTGCCGAGCACGCCGGCCGTTTTCGCGGCAGGGGCGTTCGTGGCCGCGCCCACCCTTGGGGTCTACACGCCAGGGTGGCCGCGGGAGGCCGTGACCCTCACCAGACTTCGATAGAGCGGTTCCCATGCAACTCGGTGCGACTTTCCAGCGGCAAGGCCCGCGGTTGGCAGACACGGGTGTGCCCCCTATCTTCCACACTCAGTCGACGAGACGGATTCCGTTGCCCCCGCCCTTGAGGCGGTTGTGGGCGATGCAAGGTAAGGTCCGCTAATGAACAGTCATTTCCGAAATTTCGCGCTGTGGGTCGTGATCGCGTTGTTGCTGATCGCGCTCTTCCAGCTGTTCCAGAGTCCCGGTCAGCGGTCCAACCCGTCTGAAATCTCGTTCTCGCAGTTCCTGTCGGAAACCCGCAACGGGAACGTGCGTGCCGTGACC
>JBCDCF010000679.1:0-2542 GCA_039182345.1 Pseudomonadota bacterium | reverse complement strand
TGGTTTCAGGGGAAGCGCTTGTGCGTGCGGGGGAGGCGTCTGACGGCTACTTCGTGGTGGAGGAGGGGCAGCTCTCCGTCACCATTCCGGCCGTTCATGGGGAAGCCTTTCGCATCCGCACCGTCGGCCCTGGCGCATTGATTGGGGAAGTCGGCCACTACACCAAAAGCCCCCGCACGGCGACCGTGGAGGCGGTGGGTGCATGCACGATCCTTTACATGGGCGGCGATGCACTCCACCGGATGGAAGAGGAAGCGCCCGACCTTGCGCTATCCCTCCACAAGGAAGCGGCCCGCTATCTCGCCACCCGGTTGACGGAAAACACGCTGCTCATCGAACGAACACGCTAGGTGTCGGTCGCAACGCCTTCAGCGCGTCGCGCCTCAGGGCCGCATTACAAGAAAATCTCGTCCGACACATCCTCAAGGCCAAGGCCCAGCAGGATCAAGCCTTGGTCGCCGGCTGACACACGCACACCGCCGTCAACCACGTCAAACGAGATGTCGGAGGGGTCGAGCCCTGATGCGCCAAGGGCAATGACGTCGTGCCCCGGTGCAAAGTCGACCACGAAATCGATGCCATCGGTGGGGAAAGCGAAGGTGTCGTTCCCCGCGCCACCGGTCAGCCGATCTTGCCCGGCACCGCCGTCAAGATGGTCATCGCCCTCACCACCGTTCAGCCGGTCCGATTGATCACCCCCTTCCAACGTGTCGTCGCCCGGTCCGCCAAAGAGGATGTCGCGCCCGTGGCCACCGGTCAGGCTGTCATCACCGCCGCCGCCCTTCAGTGTATCGTTGCCTGCGCCACCACCGAGGGTGTCATCGCCAATGTGTCCTGCAAGGCGATCGTTCCCCTGTCCGCCATCCAAGGCGTCGGCCCCGTCGCCGCCGGTGAGCGTATCGTTGCCGGCGTTGCCTTCAACGTCGGTGTCCTGTGCAGAGCGCGAGCGGAAGAGGTCGTCGCCGCTGCCAAGGCCGACGTCCGACAGGGCTTTCTCGCCTGTGTAGCGGAGCGTGTCATCGCCCCCACCTGTGAACATGCCGTCCGCCCAATGACCGCTGCCAAACAGGAAATCGTCGCCACCGGCAAGGGCCACATCGCCATCGATCACCCCATCGTTGATGATGCGGCTGCCTTCGGCCCCACTGCGCACGGCAAGAACGGGTGCCTCCGATCCCCTCGCGTCGTCACCGAAGCCGAGCACGCCACCCTCCCGGATGAAGACCAACGCTCTCTCACCAAGGACGCGGACGCCGCCCTCCTCGCCTTCAAAACGTGCACTGCCTTCCACCACGAGCTTTGCGGGCGTTCCGTCTGCGTGATCGCGAACGGTGACGGCAAAGCCTGGAATGCCAATCCCAGTGCCATCGGTGTCGGAGACGAAGCCATCGGGCCCCAGAGTGGCTCGCCCGCGCACCATAAGTGGGGCGTCGGCCTCGCCCTCCAGAACGGGTTTGTCGCGCCTGTCCACCACGGCGAAGGAGACGATGAGATCGTTGAAATCATTGGCTCCTTGATCGAACCCGTCCTCAAACGCGAAGACGGCATCACCGAGCGTGCGCACAAGGGGGTCCTGGGTGGCGCCGGGTACAACCACCCGCCCGTCATGGGTCAGAAGGACGGGGGCGTAGTGCCCGGTTTCGCCAGCCACCACGAGCCGTTTGGTATCGGCGAACGAACCTTCGCCCACCTCGAACGCGAGGCCCTTTTCCAGTCTGTCGCGCACCGCTGCTTCAAAGGCTGCTGTTTCGCCGAAGGGAACGCCACCGACGGAAAGGGCACCGTCCGTATCCGTCTCCACCCGCACCAGCCCCACGCGGTTGCTGGCCGCCGTGTCCCCCAAGATGTCGAGCTCCACCAACGCGCCCTGTTCCAGCCACACCAGCGCGTTGCCCGACAGCTGTTGCGCCGTCCCAAGACGGGCGGCCGATGAGAGATCGTTTTCCGTCTGGGCCGACAGGTGGAAGTCGCCAACCGTGATCTTCAGCGCCCCCTCGCCATCGCGGCGAACGGTGACATCAGGGTCAACGTCGATAGAACCGTCGGGGTCCAGGACGGCAAAGTTGAGTTGGTGGTCGGTGTTGAGAAGCAGTGCCGTCTGGCCAAGGCCCTGGAGCGCGCCGCTGTCATCGACGTATCCGCCCACCGATCCAATTGTTGCGCTTTCCAGAGTGACGCCTGGGCCGGTCTGCCCATCGCGCCCCACAAGCGCTCCATCATGGGTGGTCCGATAGAAGACAAGCGTTGCTCCTGCGGCCTCTGGCGCCTCCAGGAGGTCCACATCAATCCAGTTGGCGGGTGCAGTGGCGGTTCCGTCCTTGCGCAGGCGAACCCCGTCATCCCCGGCTTTGGCGAGTCCCATGTCGGCAATGTCGACGGTCAGCGTCAGCGTGTTGCTTTCCTTGCCGATGGGCTGGGTGAGCTTTGTGTCGGAAAACCGATACTCCGACATCGTGATGGTGTAGGTGCCGTTGCCGAGGGCGTGTGATGTGGTTTGCCACTGCCCGTCCAGATCGGCGACGGCTGTGAGGGAGGGAACGCC
>JBCDCF010000678.1:0-2545 GCA_039182345.1 Pseudomonadota bacterium | reverse complement strand
AGGCGCAAGTCCCCCGTAGAGTCGTCGCAACGGGATGTTCTTCGCCACCCCGTGGATGATGAAGACGTTGAGGCCGATGGGCGGGGTGATCATCCCGATCTCCATCACCATCACCACAACGACGCCCCACCAGATGGGGTCCATCCCGAGCGATCCCACCACCAGCGGGTAGACGAAGGGCAAGGTGATGACGAGCGCCGCCACAGTGTCGAAGATGCTGCCAAGAACAATGTAAAGGGCAAGGAGCATGACGATGATGGCCCAGGGGGCGAGCCCTGCTGCCTCGATCATCGTCACCACCGCATCGGGCGCACGGGTGAAGGCGAGGAACCGCCCGAACACGTTCGCACCGATGATGACCACGAAGATGAGGCACGTGTTGCCCGCCGTCTCGATGAGGCTTGCGGCAAACGTGCGCCTGTTGAGGTTGCCTGAGGTGACGGCAAACAGGAATGTCAGCGCCGCACCGACGCTCGCCGCCTCCAAAACGGTGAAGATGCCCCCGTAAATCCCCACAGAGACGCCCAAGATCACCACAAGCGCCCGCCACGCGCTCTTCAAGACGCGCCAGCGTTCTGACCAGGGCATGCGCTCTGCCGCAGGGGCCATGTCGGGCCGCAGCCGCACCGCCACCTCGATGGCGACGAGGTAGAAGGCAACCGCAATCAGCCCAGGCACAAGGCCCGCGGCAAAAAGGGCGAGCGGCGAGTTCTCCGTCAGCACCGCATAAAGCACCATGATCACCGAGGGGGGGATCAGGATGCCGAGAGTGCCGCCAGCCGCCACCGAGCCTGCCGCAAAGCCTGAGGAATAACGCCTGCGGATCATCTCGGGGATTGCGATCTTCGCCATGGTGGCCGTGGTGGCGACGGATGAGCCGCAAATGGCGCCGAAGCCTGCACACCCCCCGATGGTCGCCGCCGACAGCCCGCCTTTGCGGTGACCGATGAAGGCGTTGGCCACACGGAAAAGGTCTCCCGACAGCCCTGCGACGGAGGCGAGCGTTCCCATCAGGAGGAAGATGGCGATAACGGCCAAGCTCTCGCTGCCGATGGCGGTAAATGTCTCCGCCGCCACCAGCGAGACCATCCTGTCAAAGCCGATGTAAGAGGAGATGCCGGCCCCACCGACCAACAGCATCGCCACGCCGATCGGCACATGCAACACGATGAGGGCAAACATTGCCCCCAGCCCCACAAGGGCGATGGCAAAGCCGTCCATCAGCGCCTGTCCCTGGTGTCGTGCTCGTGGGTGAGGAACGTGTCGCGCAAGGTATCGGTGTCGGCCTCGCCAAGGCCTTCTTCAAGGCCGCCTTCGGTGACGCCTGCGTGGTCGTCCACAAGGGTGCTGCCCGAGGCAAGCTCGTTGATGCGGGCGAAAAACACCCACAGCTGCACCACAACCGCGCTTGCCATGATGAGGGTTGCCGCAAACGCCCAAGGCGCCACCAGCATGAAGCCCGTGCGCGTGGTGCGCTGGCCAAGCCCTTCGTAGCGGTCGAACATGGCATAGGCCAACAGCGCGAACGCCAGGAGTGTCGCAAGGGCCGAAAAGAGGTTGAGGAGCCCGCGCCCCTTCCCGCCGATGGCCGCGCCCAGAAAGGTAATGGTGATGTTCTGGTTGCGCAAAAGGCCGACGGGGAAGGCCGAGGCGATCAGGACGGCAAAGATCACCTCGCCGAAGTCGCGAAAGCCTGGCACGCGGGGCAGGCCAAAGTATCGCGCCAGCCCGTCATAAAGCGTGACCAGGCAGATGGCGACGAGGCTGGCAAAGCCGAGATAGGCAAGGCGCCGCGTCAGCCACTCCAGCGCGCCCCTTTGGGCGAGAAAGTCCAAGGGGCGCGGCTTTCTATTGGGCGTTGGCGCGATAGTCGTCGATCAGCTGGCGGAAGGTGGACAAGACCTCTTCACCGTTGTCGGTCTCCTCACTCCACCGGTCGTAGATGTTCTTGTAGGCGTCGGCATAGCGCGCCACGTCTTCAGCGCTTGCCTCGCGGATGACGTAGCCTGCCGCCGTCTGATCTTCGATGATGCCTTTGGTGATGGTGTCATAGGCTTTGCCGCCCCGGGCCGCGAGGGGCTCGCCGGCATGCTTCATCATCACCTCCTGCACGTCGGCGGGAAGGCTCTCCCAAAGGTCCTTGTTCATCAACAGGAGGAAGGGCGAGGCCCCTAGGGGAACGCGGTAAGCCCCTTCCGACACGGCAAACCCGCCAAATGTCTTCATTCCCGTCCAGCCCTGGAGCTGACCGTCGATGGTGCCGCGCTGCATGGCCTCGTTGGCCTCTGTGGAGCCGAGCGTCTGGGGAGCCGCGCCGATGGCATCCACGAAAATCGCCTGCGTTGCGCCCGCCGTCCTCAGCGATGCGCCCGACAGGTCCTCAAGGGACTCCACCGGTTCGGTGAGGTGAATGTTGGTGACGTCAGGCGCCCAGACGGTGAGGACGTGCACGTCATCAAGCCCCTGCACCAGCCCTTTTTCGTAAAGGCGCCAGCCCACCACGGAGGCCTCTTCGGCCGATTCCACAGTAAAGGGCAATTCGGTT
>JBCDCF010000677.1:0-2549 GCA_039182345.1 Pseudomonadota bacterium | reverse complement strand
CGCGCTTTCTTCTTTTGGCCAAATTTGCCACGCAGCTTCCCGAAGCCAGCGTGGTTGCGGCCGTCGATGAGCGCCGCAAGCATCTGGCGGACGAGATCGCCCACCTTCAACAATTCATCGAGGACGAGTGCGAGAACCCAGGCGCGGTGTGGATCGCCCGCTACGGGATCGCCTGCATGGCGGCCTCCCTCGACTATCTGGACAAGGAGGGCCCTCAGCTCATTGCCATGGCCCAAGACCCTGTCGCAGACGCTGCTGAATAGGACTGACCGATGAAGTCACGGATCATTCTCGCCCTTCTCCTGGCTGGCGGTATCGCGGCTTGGATGGGCACGGGCACCATGGTCATCTCCGGTGCGGCCGAAACGGCGGAGATCCGCCCGCCGGCAGAACGCACCGAGGCGGACGGCTCGCCCTTCCGCGTGCGGGTGCGCGAGAGCGTTGCGGAGGACAGGGGCCGTAGCCTCTTGATGCGCGGGCGTACGCGGGCCGATGCCGTGGTCGCCGTCGCGGCGGAAACCGATGGGCGCCTGAAAGCGCGTCCCGTGAACAAGGGTGACACGGTGGCCGAAGGGGACACCCTTTGCCGCCTGGACGAGGGTGTGAGGGCTGCGCAATTGGCTCAGGCCATCGCCGCACAAGAGCAGGCCCAGCTTGAGTTCAACGCCGCCACCAAGCTGCGCGGCAGGGGCTTTGAGTCCCAGACACGGGTGGCCGCCACCAAGGCCGCCCTTGATGCTGCGCAGGCCGGTGTGGCAGCCGCCGAGCGCGAGCTGGCCCACACCACGGTGCTGGCGCCTATCTCAGGCATTGTTCAGGACCCTTTGGCGGAGGTGGGCAGCACGCTCGCCGTCGGAACGGTCTGCGCCACCATCGTCGACGCCGACATCATCTACGTCACTGGCCAGGTGTCGGAGCGCGACATCATTGGCTTTGATGTGGGCGCGATGGCGGACGTCTCCCTCCTCACCGGCGAAAAGGCAACCGGTGAGATCACCTTCATGTCGCGCACCGCCGACCCCGACACGCGCACCTTCACCGTCGAGATCGAGGTGAAGAATGATGACGGGCGCCTGCGCGACGGTGTGACCGCCGAAGCGAAAATCCCCCTCAGCCCTGTGCGCGCGCATCGCTTGTCGCCAGGCGTCCTCACCCTGTCGGACGATGGGCGTGTGGGTGTGCGCACGGTGGATGAGGACAACCGCGTGCGCTTCATGCCCGTGGTCATCACCCTTCAGGACACTGACGGGGTGTGGGTGAACGGTCTGCCTGAGAGCATCACCCTCATCACCGTGGGTCAGGACTATGTCATTGACGGGCAACAGGTTGAGCCCGTCGCCGAGCCGAGGCAGGATGTATGAATTCGGTTCTCGAAGGGCTTTTGAACAGGCCCCGAACCCTCCTCACACTGATGATCTTCCTCCTGGTGGCGGGGACGTATGTCTACGTCACCATTCCCAAGGAGGCGAACCCGGACATTGATGTCCCGATCTTCTACGTCTCGGTGACCCAGGCCGGCATTTCGCCTGAGGATTCTGAGCGCCTTCTCGTCAAACCCATGGAGACGGAGCTTCGCGGGCTCGACGGTTTGAAGGAAATCCGCGCCATCGCGTCGGAAAGCCATGCCGGTATCATCCTGGAATTCCAGGCCGATTTCGACAAGGACAAGGCGCTGGCCGACGTGCGCGACAAGGTGGACAAGGCCAAGGCCGAGCTGCCTGAGGACGCTGAAGAGCCCACCATCACGGAGACCAACTTCTCCCTGGTCCCCACCATCATCGTGGCCCTGTCGGGGGATGTGCCTGAGCGCACGCTGTTCCAACACGCGCGCCGTTTGAAGGATCAGATCGAGGCTATCCCCACCTTTTTGTCAGCGGATTTGTCGGGCAGTCGGGAAGAGCAGCTTGAGATCCTCATCGACCGCACGCTCCTTGAAAGCTATGCGCTGAACCCTGTGGAGCTGTTGACGGCGCTGAGCCGCAACAACTCCCTCGTTCCCGCGGGCTTTCTGGACACGGGCGAGGGCCGCTTTTCGGTCAAAGTTCCCGGCCTCATCGAAGACCGTGAGGATGTCTACTCCCTCGTGGTCAAGCAGCAGGCCGAGGGCGTCGTCACGGTCGGCGACATTGCCGAGGTGCGTCGCTCCTTCAAGGATCCCGAGAAATTCACCCGTGTGAACGGCAAGCCCGCCATCACCATCGATGTGGTCAAGCGCCTCGGCGAGAACATCATCGAGAACAACGCGGCCGTGAAAGCGGTGGTGGAGCAGTCGACGGCCGAGTGGCCCGATGCCATCAAGATCGACTTCCTGCTCGATCAGTCGAGCTTCATCTACGAGGTTCTGGGCGGGCTGGAATCCTCCATCACCACGGCGATCGTTTTGGTGATGATCGTGATCGTGGCGGCCCTCGGCTTCCGCTCGGCCCTCCGTGTGGGCATTGCCATTCCCACCTCCATCCTCCTCGGCTTCCTCATGCTGTCTGGCCTTGGGATGACGGTGAACATGATGGTCATGTTCGGCCTCGTCCTGACGGTGGGTATGCTTGTGG
>JBCDCF010000676.1:0-2558 GCA_039182345.1 Pseudomonadota bacterium | reverse complement strand
TGACGATGCCTCCCCTTCGCGCTGAGATCGCTCAGTTTGGGACGAGTGGCGGATGCATGGGACGACAGGCAACGGCCCCGCGCCAAACGTGCCGCCCGGCAAAGGCAAGACGCCGCGCGCGGCCCTCCCGTTAGGTCTTAGCCGTCGGCCGGGCGGGGCCGGCGCCGAGACGGACGCTGTGGCCGACCGTCGCTCCTTTGCCATTGTCGCGGCCCTTCTCGTGGCCTCTTTGGTGGTGGAGGCGACCTCGCTGATCCTTGATGGTGGCGAGGACCTTCAGCCCTTCGGGTGGTGGACGCCGTTCCTGCTTGAAGGGTCCTCCCATGCTCTCCTTTTGGCCCTCTTCCCCCTTGTGCCGGCGCTTTTGTCCCATGCGCCTTTGACGGCAGCCACCTGGCGGTGGGCACTTCCCATCCATGGGGCCGGCTTTGTGGTGTTCAGCCTTGCCCATGTGTTGGGCTTTGCGGCTCTCAGGACGCTTCTATTTGCGGGGCTCGGCGAGCCTTACGCGTTCGGGATCGCCGACCCGCTGGTCTGGCTTTACGAGCTGCGCAAGGACGCCTTCACCTACGTTCTGTTTGCCGTTCTCGTGGTGTTGAACCGGGCCGCGCACTATCGCGGGCTTGAGCGGCAGGCAGCGACAGAGGATGCGCGCGAGGGCGGGCGAATCGCGCTGAAGTGCGGCGGACGGACCCTTCACCTGCGCGCCCCCGAGATTGACGTGGCTAAGGCAGCCGGCAACTACGTGGAGGTGGTGTGCGGCTCAAAGACGTATCTGGCCCGCACCACCCTTGCCGCCCTTGAGGAGCTTTTAGAGGCGGCAGGCTCGCGCCATTTCCGCGTCCACCGCAGCCACATCGTCAACCTTGATGCTGTGCGTGAAGTCACCCCTACAGGGAGCGGCGAGGTGACGATCCACCTTGCAAGCGGCGTCACCGTACAAGGCTCGCGCCGCTACCGCGATGCCTTTGGCAAGGCTCTCACGGCGGAGCGTCTTCGCTGACGGGAAGGTTTGCGGCAAACAGTTGGCCGATGGTGTCGCTGAACACCACGTTGCGGCCGGCAACCGCAAAGGCGGTGGGCGCAAAATCAAACCGCGCTTTGGCAAGGGGGCGGCCCGTCTGACCGTCCCACAGCCGCGCCGTGCGATCGAACGAGGCGGTCACCACCAGTCTGCCTCCGCCGAGGACCGCTGCGTCCAATACCGCCGCCTTGTGGCCCTTCAGGCGACGCTGAAGACGGCCAGTGGCAGCGTCGAAGATCTGGGCTGTCCCGTCGATGGCACCGGTCACGATGCGCCTCCCACAGTGGGAATAGGCGGCAACACGCAGCATGGCGGTGTCGCCGATGGTGCCCAGCGCCGCGCCGGTGGGCCAGGACAGAACGCTGGCCGTGCGGCCCTCCGCCTCTCCCGTCAGGGTGATCAGCCGATCCCCACTGCCGGCGAAGGGGCGCGGGCCAACGGTGTGCTGCTTTGCAGGGAGGCGCCAGACCGTACGACCGTTGGTAAAGGAGAGGCAGACGAGATCGCCGCCCTCGGTCGATGCGGCAAGTAGGACGGTGCCGTCGCGGTCAAGGGTCACCTCGTGCGAGCCGCGCCGAGCAAGGTCGGCCACAACCCTTGCCTTCAGTGTTCTGGCACAGAACACGCGCACCGTCCCATCCACCGATGCGCAGACGATGGAGTGACCATCGCCAGAAAACTGCGCGCGGGTGATGGGACCCTTGGCGCCCTCAATGGTGCCGCAGGGTTCGGCCGTGCGCCCATCAAACAGCTGCAACCGTCCGTGTTGGTGGACGACGAGGATGGTGTCGCCACTGGGGGAATAAAGGGCCCTTTGCCCATCCTCCACAGGGAGCGTCATCACCGCGTGCCCCGACAACACGTCCCAGATCCGCACCGGGGCACCGAAGCCTGCGGTGACAATCTGCCGGCCGTCAGGGGAAAAGGACGGATGGATGGCGTCGAGCCAACATTCCTCCAAAACGGCAAGCGGTGCTTGGGTGGCGGTGTCGAACAGGCGCGCGATGCCATCCCATGAGGCGACGGCAAGGTGGCGTCCGTCGGGGGAAAAGGCGACGGACTGCACATCGCGCGCCTTGCCGGGAAGGGTGCCGAGGAGGGTGCGGTCACCGGTGCGCCACAGCCGTGCCGTCCCGTCCGCCCCGCCTGCGGTGGCCACCATGGTGCCGTCGGGAGAGAAGCAGGCATCAAGCACCGCTCCGCCGTGGCCTTTGAGGGTTTGCGGGGGCGTCTCGTCCGCCAGGGACCACAGGCGGGCGAGACCGTCGCCACTGCCCGTCACCAGGGTGCGCCCGTCAGCGGAGACGGCAGCGCTGCGGACGGAGGCGCCGTCACCATGGTCAAAGCGCTTCATCGTCTCGCCCGTTTTGATGTCCACCAGGATGACGCAATCGGTGGACAAGACGGCGGCGACCGGCCCGTGAGACAATAACGGCACCGGCGGCAGCTGGAAGACGCGGCCGGCGAAGACGCGGGGCGATGCGTCCCCATCCATTGGCCAGCAGCGCACGATGCCGTCCCGCGACGCTGCGAT
>JBCDCF010000675.1:0-2559 GCA_039182345.1 Pseudomonadota bacterium | reverse complement strand
CGCCCGCTGCGGACGGATCAGGCCGCGCCGGCGTGCTTGTGGGCCGCGCGCGCCCTGCCAAAATCACCCCGAAGCGGCGGCTGCGCCCCTACATGCCAAAGCCCAGTCGCTCCAAATGATCGGGGTCCGCCACCCCGGGCCGGCGACGCGGGACGCTGCGGTCACGCACCAAACAGGGTGAGCCATAGGCTGAAGGTGAGGAGCGAAATCACCGTTGTCAGCGTGATAGTGTTGGCCGAAAGGGCAAGCCCTGTCTGAAAGCGCACGGCAAAAAGGTAAGCGTTGACCCCCGTCGGGCAGGCCGCGCCAAGCACCACCACGGCCGTGGCAAGGGGTGGCAGACCCGCAACGTGCACCGCCACCAGGTATACCACCAGCGGCATCAGCCCCAGCTTCAGGGCGCTGAGGGCAAGGGCAGGGCCCACATTGCCGCGGATCCCGTACTTGTGGAGGCTCATCCCCAGCGAGACCAGCGCAAGGGGGATGGCCGTGTCCGACAGCCCGTTGATGACCGTGCGCGGCACCCCTTCCAGGGGAAGCCCGGAGGCGCGGAAGGCACTCCCTGCGAGGATGGCGATGATCAAAGGGTTTTTGATGAGCGAGCGGGCGACGCGGACCATGGCAGGGCCGAGCCGCAAAGGGCCTTTGGCAACGCCGTCACGATGCTCGCCAATCTCGATCAGGATGGAGGAGACGAGCATCATGACCGGAAGGTGCACGGCCACCAGGAGGAAGCCCACGACCAGCCCTTCTTCGCCGAACGCCTTAGAGAAAACGGGGATCCCCACCATCACGAGGTTGGAATAGGACGTGGAAATGGCGCCCAGCACGCCTGACCGCGCGTCCCGTTTGAACAGCCGCTCGGTGATGACAATTCCCACCACGATGTTGACGGCGACCCCGAAGAAGTAGGTCAGCCACAACGGCCAGGGGGAGATATCGGGAAGCTCCAACGTTCCGAGCGAACGAAACAGTAGGAGCGGCACCGCCACCATGAACACGAACTCGCCCAGCGCGTCCCCCCTGTCGGCGGGCAACACGCGCAGTGCGATCAGAAGGTAGCCGAGTGCGATAAACCCGAAGACCGGCAGAACAATGCCGAACAGGCCCTCAAGTGCCATTCAGACGGCGGCCGCGGGGTCTGCGCCGACAGCGTGAAGGCCGCGTCCGTTGCGACGCAGCCAGACACGAGCAGCTTCGTGGTTGGGGTCGAGGTCGGCGTTCACCCGCCAGAACGCTGGCGAATGGTTGAGTTCCACAAGGTGGGCCACCTCGTGGGCGGCGACGTAGCGCAGAACGAACGGTGGCGCCAAGACCAGCCGCCAGGAAAATGACAAGACGCCCGAGGGTGAGCACGACCCCCACTGGGCGCGCGTGTCCTTGATGCGGATGGCTTTGGGCTTGCGGTCGACGGCCGCAGCGAAGGCGGCGACCAGGGGCTCGAGATCCTGCCGTGCGGCGCGGCGCAGATAGTCGCCCACCCGGCGGGACAGATGTTCGGGCCTGCCGCCCACGTGGAGGGCATTGTCCTCGCCAAGCCACACAGCGCCGCGGCCACGCGCATCTTGCCTGTGATGGATGGTGTGGGGGGTGCCGCGGAACGGGATGACCGCGCCATCGCCGAACGGGACGGCAGGGCAGCGTTCGGCAAGGCGGGCGGCAAGCCAGCGCGATTGCTGATTGACGAACTGCTCGGCCGAGCGGAGCGGCGCGTGGGCGGGGATGGTCACAACGGGGTTGGCGTTGCCGGGCGGGATGCGCAGCGTCATGCGTTTGGCGCGCGGAGCCCTGCGCACGTCGATGGCGACGGCGTCGTCGGGCAGGGGCGCAAAAAACATTTCTCGTCCGGACGCCATCGCGCCGTCACTCCACATCGTGTCGTCAGGGCCAGCGACCCTGAACCGATTCGCAAAGGCGGCCCACCAGGGACGGTCGTTAAGGTGAACGAAACGTCAGTCGGCAACCACGCCTGTCGGCGCCTGCTCATGATACAGCGCCGCCGCCATAAGGGCGCGTGTATAGTCCGTTTTGGGCGCGTCGAAAATCTGGTCGGTGGTGCCACGCTCCACCACCTTGCCGCCACGCATGACGATCACCTGGTTGGCAAGGGCGCGCACCACCTGAAGATCGTGGGAGATGAACAGGAAGGTGAGGTCGCGCTTGGCCTGAACGTCGCGCAACAAGTCCACAACCTGAGCCTGGACGGACCGGTCGAGCGCGCTCGTGGGCTCGTCCAGCATGATGAAGTCCGGCTCCAGCACCAGGGCGCGGGCAATGGCAATGCGTTGGCGCTGGCCGCCCGAGAACTCATGCGGGTAGCGGCCGCGGGTGGTGGGATCGAGGCCCACCTCCAACAGCGCTTGGACCACAGCCTCGTCGCGCTCGGCCGCGGATTTGTCGGGCAAGTGGATTTTGAGGCCCTCAGACACGATGTCGGCCACCGACATGCGCGGGCTCAGCGAGCCGAACGGGTCTTGAAAGACCACCTGCATGTCGGAGCGCAAGGCGCGCATTTTGGACCATGAGCGGTCATCGATCCTCTCACCCATGAAGACGATG
>JBCDCF010000674.1:0-2567 GCA_039182345.1 Pseudomonadota bacterium | reverse complement strand
GCCCGGCGGCCTCGCCATCGCCACGGTGATTTCCTGCGGCATCTTTGCCGCCATTTCAGGCTCGTCGGTGGCCACGGCGGCCACCATCGGCACCGTCGCCATTCCGGAGATGACCTCCCGCGGCTACCCCCGCGCGTTTACCTTCGGCGTCCTTGCCGCCGGCGGCACCTTGGGCATTTTGATCCCGCCCTCCCTCATCATGATCATCTATGGGGTGATCACGGAGGAATCGGTGCTGGCCCTGTTCATGGCGGGGGTCGGGCCGGGACTGTTGATGATCTTGCTCTTCATCATCTTTTCCGTCCTATACGCAAAAACGCAGCCAAACCTTGAGGCTGTCCCCAAAGCCTCCTGGCGTGAGCGGCGCACCACGGGGATCCGCGCCCTCCCCACCTTGATCCTCGCCGGTGCGGTCATCACCGGCATTTACCAGGGTTGGTACACGCCGACGGAAGCGGCAGCTGTGGGCTTTGCCGGCGCGCTGATTGTGACGGGTGTCATCCTGCGCACCCTCTCCTGGCGGGACCTTTGGGAGGCGACCGTCGATTCCATGCGCACGACGGTGGTCATTTTGTTGATTGTCGCGGGCGCCAAGGTTTTCGGCAAGGCGATCGCCCTTTACCGCATTCCGCAGGATGTCTCCACCTTTATCTCCGCCAACATTGAGACGGCAGGGCTCTTCATCTTTGTGGTGGCCTGCGTTCTTCTTGTGATGGGGCTGTTCCTGGAAGCCCTCTCCATGCTCCTCATCATGGTGCCCGTGCTCGCAGGCTCGCTGATGGTGCTGGGGATCGACCCCATCTGGTTCGGGGTGTTCTTTGTGATCATGGTGGAATGCGCTTTGATCACACCGCCTGTCGGCCTCAACCTTTATGTGATCCAGGCGGTGGGAGGCGGATCGCTGATGGAGATCTCCCGCGGCGTGCTGCCCTTCCTCGCCTTGATGCTGCTGACGGTGCTGTTGATCACACTGTTCAAGGATATCGTCCTATGGATTCCCTTCAATCTGTGACGGCTTTCGCGTGAGCGCGCCCGACTTTTCCAAAGGTGCCGCCTGGATCAGGGGCGAGATCGTGCCCATTGGCGAGGCCTCGATCGGTGTCAACGATTGGGGCCTCACCCACTCGGACATCACCTATGATGTGGTGCCCTGCTGGGACGGCGCCTTCTTCCGCCTGCCCGACTATTTGGACAGGTTTTTCGCCTCCATGGCGGCCGCGCGCATGTCCGTCCCACAGGACCGTGAGGCGGTGCGGGCGATTCTGCACCAGATGGTGGCGCGTTCGGGCCTGACCTTTGCCTATGTGGCGATGGTGGTGAGCCGCGGCGTGCCGATGATCCCAGGCACCCGCGACCCGCGCCAGTGCGCCAACCACTTCTACGCCTGGTGTGTGCCCTACATCCACATTGTGCCGGAAGCGGAGGTCGCCAAAGGCGTTGCCATGTGGGTGGCCGAAACGGTGGAGCGCATTCCCGACGAAAGCGTCGACCAGACCGTCAAGAACTACCACTGGGGCGACTTCACCAGAGGCCTGTTTGAAGGCTACGACCACGGCGCCAACACCACCTGCCTGTTGGACCGGGACGGCAATGTCACCGAGGGACCGGGCTTCAACGTGTTCGCCGTCTCAGGCAACAGGGTGATGACCCCACGCCGGCACTGCCTGAAGGGATTGACGCGGCGCACCGTTCTGGAGCTTGCCGCGGAGGCCGGCCACACCGTCGAGGAACGCGACATCCCTCTTGATGATTTTTTGGAGGCCGATGAAGTCTTCATCACCTCCTCCGGCGGCGGCGTGATCCCTATCGTCAACGTGAAAGGGCGCATTTTTGGCAATGGCGCGCCGGGACCGGTGACAACGGCCCTGCGCGAGGCGTACGTTCAGCGGCGCATGGCGCCCCAGTACCGCGATGTTATCGACTACGGGTGAGCGCGCCCGCCACGCTCGCCCTCCCCCTTATGATCCATGAAAGGAATGCGCCATGAACGTGCGTATCGAGGCCGGCCCCTTCCACTTTGCAGGCGTCCTTGAGACCGAGGCAGCCCCCAAGACGTGCGCTGCCTTCCGCGCGGCCATGCCTTTCGAAAGCCAGGTGGTGCATGTGCGCTGGAGTGGCGAAGGCGTGTGGATCCCCCTTGGCGACAGGGATTTCGGCGTCGGCTACGAGAACCACACCAGCTATCCCGCGCCCGGCCAGATCATCCTTTACCCCGGCGGCATTTCCGAGACGGAGATCCTGCTCGCCTATGGCGGTGTCCACTTTGCCTGCAAGATGGGCCAGCTGGCTGGCAACCACTTCCTCACCCTCACCGAGGGCCTTGAAAACCTCCACGCCCTTGGCACCCGCACCCTGTGGGAAGGGGCGCAGTCCTTCCGCGTCTCCCTCGCCTGACGAAGGCCCTCTGACCGGCCGGAGGGCGCGGCCACCCCCCGCGCCCTCGCCTTATGTCGCGCTCGTGGGTGAGACGCCACCCGTTTGCGGGATCAGGCCACGGCAAGGCTTGAATTGATGGGCCACTCCACGCTATAGCCTCGCCCGCCGGAGTGTAGCGCAGCCTGGTAGCG
>JBCDCF010000673.1:0-2580 GCA_039182345.1 Pseudomonadota bacterium | reverse complement strand
GGTGGAAGGCGCCATGGCGGGGCGGCGGCCTTTGCGCTGGGTGCGCATCCTGCCGGTGAAGTTCGTTGGTGGGGTCCTTGCCATCGGCTCAGGCCTTGTGGTGGGACGTGAAGGGCCGACAATCCACATGGGGGCGGCCGTCTCTGCGGCGTTGTCCGACAGGGTGGAGATTGAGACCCACGAGCGCAAAGGCCTCATTGCCGCCGGTGCTGCGGCGGGCCTTGCAACGGCCTTCAGCGCCCCCGTCGCGGCGGTCTTGTTTGTGATGGAGGAGACCCGGCGGGAGTTTCCCCACACCTTCCTCACCTTCGCCGCGGTGATTGTGGCAAGCCTCATCAGCGCCGTCGTCACCGCCATCTTCCTTGGCACGGGGCCGGACCTTGCCGTTGAACTGGGCGTCGGACCGCACCGCCATTTCGTGCACTGGTTTGTCCTTGGCATCGTGATGGGGGTGGTGGGGGTTGCCTTCAACAGGACGCTGTTGTGGACGGTGGGCCTCTTCCAGGCGATCCACCACAACTACATTCTGGCCGGTGTGGTGGGGGCGTCGGTGGGGCTGATCCTTGCCATCGACCCTGGCGCTGTGCGGGGCGGTGAGGGGTTGATCCAACACCTTGTGCAGGAACGGACCGCCCTGTCGCTCCTCCTTTTTCTGGTTCTCGTGCGCTTTGCGACGACCATGCTGAGCTACGCCATCTCGGTGCCTGGCGGGCTGTTTGCGCCCATCCTTACGCTGGCGGCGGCCATTGGCCTTGCCTACGGCAACTTCATCAATGTGGTGTCGCCTGAGGGCTGGCAGATCGACCCTGCCGCAAGCGCTGTGGCGGCGATGGCGGGCCTCTTCGCCGGCGCCGTGCGCGCCCCTGTGGTGGGTGTTGTGTTGATTGCCGAGCTCACGGGCACGTTCCAGACGTTGCCCATGCTCCTCACCACCGCCATTGTCGCCCACATCACGGCCGAGTTCCTGGGCGGCAAGCCCATCTACTCACAACTCCTTGCCCGCAAGCTCCTCCTGGAGCGGCGCCAACGCCTTGCCGCCAAAGCAAGGGAGGGGGGAGACTAAGACCGTGCCTCAGGGATTGAGCGGGCGCAGAAGCTGCCTGCACGGCCATCGCCTGACCTGTGTCGAGCGCATCGCGAAGAGGACATGCGCCAGACTTGAACGCGAGCACGCCTTCATCTGCTCGGTTTGATTAAAACCGAGCGGATCGTGCTCTAACGAGCCGGCTTTTCGATCCACCACTTGGGCGAATCCACGTTGAAAGGGCGCTTGACCGTGTCGCTGAAGTGGACAACAGCCCGGGCCACTCCTGGCCACACGAAATCATCCCCCGCGAGGATGCCGCCGGGGCGCAAGAGCTTCCAGTAGGTCTCAATGTCGCGCAGGGCCGGGCCATATTCGTGGGCGGCGTCGATGTGCACAAGGTCGGGCACCACGCCGAGGCGCGCAAGGATCAAGGCCGCATTCTCGGACGTTTGCGCCAGCGGAACGATCTGATCGGCAAAGCCTGTCAACTGCACGTTGGCGATGAAGGTCTTGTAGACCATGGGACGGCCGTTCATGAAGCGCAGGGAAGAGAACACATCCTTGCGCTCGGGGTTCCAATGTTCCGGTGAGCCGAGGAAGGTGTCCACCGCGACCACCATGCCATCCTCACACACCTCTCTCTGAGCTTTGGCAAAGCTGATGGTGGATTGGCCCTTCCACACGCCCACATCCACAATCACCTTCGGCTTGAACTGGCGCACCAGCCAGGCCAGGCGGCCATGCAGGCCATTCCAACCCTGAAGGTCGGGTTTGCTCATCCGCGTCTTGAACCCGTCATACGGGTCTTTGCCGAACAGGGTCTGGCACAGGGTTTGGGCGGCGGTGGGACGAAGCTGCGGGGCGGTGTCCATGGTCGGCTCGGCGGTTTGAGGGCACGGTCCGCGCGCCGATGGTGGAGCCGGAACGCGTGGGAAAGTCAGTTAAACGCAGCCTAAACCGTCCGCCAAGGGAGTATTGCCGGTTTGTAATCTTTCCACGCGCCCGGACCATCTCCGAAACGGCCTGGTGGGACATATATGTCGGGGGAAGGCGCGAGGATTGCCGCGCGAGATGTGAAGGACGGAGCCAAGGATGTACGACGCAAAAGGTTTGCTGGATCGCTTTTTGGGCCAGGGTCCCGGAGCCGACCCTCAGGGCCAGCAACCCGGCGGGTCACCTTTGAGTGGGCTCAGCGGTGGTTTGGGCGGCCTTTCAGGGGCTGCCGACAAGATGAACTTGAAAGGGATGCTTGAAGGCAAAGGCGGCCTTTTGACGGGTGCTGCCGCAGGCGGCCTCGCCGGTCTTCTTCTTGGTGGCAAGAAACCCAAGAAGATTGCAGGAACCGCCCTCAAGGTGGGCGGTGTCGCTCTGGTGGGCGGCCTTGCCTACAAAGCTTGGCGGGACTGGCAGGCCAACAAGGCGCCTCAGCCTGGCGGTGCGGCGCAGACCGCTGGCGCGCCCGTTGCGGCAGGCTCGGTCCCCTCGCTCCCTTCGCCCGAAGGAACGCCCTTTCTGCCGTCCGCACAGGCCGAGCAGGATGACCTCAGCCTTGG
>JBCDCF010000672.1:0-2584 GCA_039182345.1 Pseudomonadota bacterium | reverse complement strand
CAACGATGATCGCCCGATCGGCGAGGTGAAGGGCGGCAATGGCGTTCTGCTCCACCATGATGGTGGTGATGCCAAGCTCTTTGATCTCGCTGACGATCTTTTCGATCTCCTGGACGATGACGGGGGCAAGGCCCTCGTAAGGCTCGTCCAGGAGAAGGAGCTTCAGGTCGCGGGCAAGGGCACGGGCGACGGCCAGCATCTGCTGCTCACCGCCAGACATGGTGACCGCCTCCTGACGGCGCCGCTCGGCAAGGCGGGGGAAGCGCTCATAAATGCGCTCAAGGGGCCAGCCAATGGGCTCGGCAATCTGGCTGAGCTTGAGGTTCTCCTCCACCGTCAGCCCGGGAATGATGCGCCTGTCCTCAGGCACCAGCTGGACGCCGAACTGGGCCGCCTCGAACGCGCTCATCTTGTGAAGCTCGCGCCCTGCAAGGTGGATCTTGCCGCGCTTCAGTTGCGGCGATGCAGCCCGCGCAATGGTGCGCAAGGTGGACGTTTTGCCGGCACCGTTGCGGCCGAGGAGGGCGACAATTTCCCCCTCCTTCACCGTGAAGGAGATGCCTTGGACGATGTAGCTTTCTCCGTAATAGGCGTGAACATCCTCGCAGGAGAAGTAGGCCTCGGCCCGCGCGGCGGGGGCGGCATCGGCGGTGTGGGCGGCGCTCGACATCAGTGCGCTCCCCCAAGATAGGCTTCCTGCACGGCAGGGTTGGCGCGCACCTCCTCAGGCGAGCCTTCCGCGATGATGCGGCCCTGTGCCAGCACCGTCACCGTGTCGGCCAGCGAGAAGACCACGTGCATGTCATGCTCGATGATCACCTTGGTCATCCCGCGCTCCTTGATGCGTTGCAACAGTTCAATGGTGCGGTTGGTGTCGAGCCGGCTCATGCCCGCGGTGGGCTCGTCCAGCAGCAACAGCTGCGGGTGCTGGACGAGGCACATGGCAAGCTCCAGCCGGCGCTTGTCGCCACGGGAGAGGGAGGAAGCCTCTTCGTGGCGTTTGTCGCTGAGACCAAGGTCGAGGAGGATGTGCTCGGCCTCTTCGCGGATGTCGGTGTCAGCGTCCAGACTCACCAGCATGTTGAGCCTCAAGGGCCCGTCGCGCTTGGCGTAGGCCGGCGCCATCACGTTTTGCAAAAGCGTCAGGTCCGAGAAGATTTCGGGCGTCTGGAACACGCGCGCGATGCCGAGCTGGTTGATCTCGTGCGGCTTCTTGCCGGTGATCACCTTGCCTTTAAACACCACCGCCCCGTGGTCGGGCGCAATGCGCCCCACGCACACATTGAGGAGTGTGGACTTGCCCGCACCGTTCGGACCGATGATGGCGTGGGTTTTGCCCTCCTCGATCTTGAGGTCGATGTCGGAGAGGGCTTTTAGGCCTGCAAAGTTCTTCTGCACGTCATCCACGTGCAGAACCGGTTGCGCGATCATGTCTCGCCCTCCGACTTGCGGCCGCCGCCTGTGAACAGCCTGCCGATCCGGCGCACGCCCTCAATCAAACCGCCAGGCAGGAAGATGACGACAATCATGAACAGGACGCCGAGGGTGAGGTGCCAGCCATCGCCCACGAACTTCGACAGGATGTAGACCGTCACATCGCGCACATTGTCGGGCAGGAACGAGAAGATCCCCATCAGCGTGGTGTCGCCGAGCGCTGAGAAGATGTTTTCAAAGTACTTGATGAGCATTGCCCCGAGGAACGGGCCGATCAGTGTGCCGGCGCCGCCAAGGATGGTCATCAGCACCACCTCGCCAGAGGCCGTCCACTGCATGCGCTCAGCCCCTGCGAGAGGGTCGACCACGGCAAGAAGACCGCCGGCAAGCCCCGCGTACATGCCCGACACAATGAAGGCGATCAGCGTATAAGGCCGCGTGTTGAACCCCACGTACGCCATGCGCGTCTGGTTGGACTTGATGCCCCTCAGCATCATCCCGAAGGGCGAGCGTGTGATTCTGAGCGCAATGATGAAGGCAATCATCAACACCACGGCACAGGTATAAAAGCCTGTCATCCCTTGCATGGTGAGACCGAAGAACTCTGCGCGGGGGACGGGGACTTCGTTGGTGCCGAGGATCAACTTGTCGATGATGCGCGGGTCGTCGCTCAACACGCGCAAACCCGTCTCACCGTTGGTGATGGGGGTGAGCACGGAATAGGCAAGGTTGTAGCACATCTGCGCGAAGGCGAGCGTCAGGATCGAGAAGTAGATGCCTGAGCGCCGCAGTGAGATGTAGCCCACGGCCACCGCGAAGATACCGGCAACGATGACCGCCATGATGATCGCGGGGATCACGTTCAGCGTCACCAGCTTCATCGTCCACATCGCGCCGTAGGAGCCCACACCCAGGAAGGCCGCGTGGCCGAAGGAGAGGTAGCCCGTCAGGCCGAAGAGAATGTTGAAGCCAATGGCAAAGATCCCGAAGATCACGAAGCGCTGCATCAGGTCGGGATAGCCCGCATTGAATTGCGCCAGATCCGAGCCTTCTGGGAACGGATTCAGGATAAGCGGTGCGAACAACGTCAGCAGCGCGACGATGAGGAGGAGCGTAGTATCTCGTGTGTTGAGACCGAACATTGATTAAT
>JBCDCF010000671.1:0-2584 GCA_039182345.1 Pseudomonadota bacterium | reverse complement strand
CTTGCCGGCGAAACGGTGTCACGTCCCCCATGCCTTCCGATCTCAGTGCCTTTCAAACCTATGCGGACGCACGCGCCGGGTTCAGGTGGGCCGTCCCGCGCGCCTACAACATTGCCGCGGTGTGCTGTGATGTGTGGGCAGCGCGCGACCCGTCGCGCAGCTGCCTGGTGTTGGCTGATGAAAGGGGCGCACCAACGCCCGTCAGCTACGGCGCGTTGTTGGAGGGGGCGAACAGGCTCGCCAATGTCCTGACCGCACGCGGGGTGGGGCGCGGCACGCGGGTGGCAATCCAGCTGGGCCAGCGCCTTGAGACGGTGCTTGCCCACCTTGCGGTCTATAAATGCGGGGCGATCGCGGTGCCCATCGCCGCAGTGTTCGGGCCGGATGCCATTGTCTACCGCGTAGAGACAGCCGGCGCGCGCTGCCTCATCACCACTGCCGAAAACGCCGAGCGGCTTGGCGAGCGGCCGTTGGATGTCCTTGTGGTGGACGGCCCTCCGTCCTCCCCCCAAAACCTTGCCGCCTTGATGGAACGGGCAAGCCCTGACGCACCGACGGCCGCCACAGGGCCTGACGATCCCGCCATGATGATTTTCACCTCAGGCACCACGGGTCAGCCCAAGGGCGCGCTCCACGGCCACAGGGTGCTGTTGGGCCATGTGCCTGGCGTTCAGATGCACCATGACCTGTTGCCGCAGGCCGGTGACAGGCTTTGGACGCCGGCGGATTGGGCATGGGCGGGCGGCCTCCTCAATGTCCTGCTGCCTGGCCTTGCCCTTGGCGTGCCCGTGGTGGCGCAAAGGGCGGAGCGTTTCGACGCTGAGGAGGCGCTCGACTGGGCTGCCGAGGCGGGCGTGCGCAACGCCTTCATTCCCCCCACCGCCCTCAGGCTGATGCGCCAGACGCGCCCCAGCGTGCGCTTGCGCTCCATCGGCTCGGGGGGAGAGCAGCTTGGCGCGGAGACGTTTCAGTGGGCGAAGAGCCGCCTTGGCGTCACCGTCAACGAGTTTTATGGCCAGAGCGAATGCAACCTCGTCCTGTCCAGCTGTTCGGCATGGGGGATTGCAACGCCAGGCGTCATCGGCCGCCCAGTCCCCGGCCACAGCGTGGCTGTGGTGGATGGGAACGGCCATCCTGTTGCCGACGGCGAGCCGGGCACCATCGCCGTTGCCGCACCTGACCCCGTCATGTTCCTCGGCTACTGGAATGACAGGGCGGCCACCATGGACAAGTTCCGCAACGGCTACCTGATGACGGGCGATCAGGGGGTGAGAGGGCCCGATGGCGTGTCCTTCGTGGGGCGCGATGATGATGTCATCACCTCCGCAGGCTACAGGATCGGCCCTGGCGAGATCGAAGACTGCCTCGTCGCCCACCCCGACGTTGCCCTTGCTGCGGTCGTTGGAAAGCCTGACCCCCTGCGCACCGAAGTGGTGGCGGCCTATGTGGTCCTGCGGGAGGGGGCGACCCCGTCCGACGCTCTGGTGGAGGCCATCAAGGCCCACGTGCGCGAGCGATTGTCGGCCCACGAGTATCCGCGCGTGGTGACGTTCGTGGACGACATTCCCCTCACCACCACGGGCAAGGTGATCCGCCGGCATTTTCGCGCCCATGCCAAAGGCGAGGCGTGAGCCTCACCTCAGGCACGGGGTGGGTTTAGGAGCGGGCGGCCTGGCGCTCCAAATCCCGGCGCAACAGGCGCATGTTGCTGCGGTTGGCCTTCCACATCACGTCGACGATGGTGCCGACCACGGGGATGGAGCCCACCAGCGTGTCGCCGGCAACGTTGGCGGCCATGCGGGCAAGGGTCCGTTTGCGCGCCCCCAAGCGCCAGCCCTGCACCAAGATGGTGGACGACAGGGCAAGGCCTGCAAGGTCCCCGATGCCGGGGACGATGCCGAGAATGGAGTCCAGCCCGAACCGAATGCCGAACACGCTGAAGCGCGAGTCCAGCCAGTGGGCCAGGGTGTCGAGTTCCCGTGCGTCGGCCGAGCCTCGTGCGACGCGGCGGCGAGCGCCTCGGGCAAATGTCATCGTATCAGCCATGCAAAAACAACACGTTGGGCGCCTGAGCGTTCCCTCAAACGTGTGCTGCGTTTTTGGGCGCGGCGGCGAAACCTGTGCGGTTTAACCTTCCTGAAGCTGTCCGGCACGCTTCCGTCCAAGGGTCACAGGCACTAGGCTGCGTCCATCGAAGGACCGCCGGAGCTGCCGTTCATGACCGTTCACCCCCGCTTTGCCCCGTTCGACTTCAAGGCCTGGATCGAGGAGAACCGCCACCTTCTGAAGCCCCCGGTGAACAACAAGCAGCTGTTTGATGAGAAGACGGGGATGGTCGTCATGATGGTGGGCGGTCCCAACATGCGCGTGGATTTTCACGACGACCCTGTGGAGGAGTTTTTCTACCAGCTCCAAGGCAACATGATTTTGAAGATCGCCGAGGCCGGCAAAATCTACGATGTGCCTGTGAAGGAGGGGGAGGTGTTCCTTTTGCCGCCCCACGCCCGCCACTCGCCCCAAAGGCCTGAGGCAGGCTCCATCGGGCTTGTGGTGGAAGGCACGCGCAGGGCAGGGGACATCGACG
>JBCDCF010000670.1:0-2601 GCA_039182345.1 Pseudomonadota bacterium | reverse complement strand
TGGGAGCGATCCCATACCGACGGCAGAGCGGGCGTGCTGGCCCTTCTCGCCCATCACCTCCACGAAAAGGTCCGAGCAGCCGTTGATCACCTGGGGCTGCTGTTTGAAGTCGGGCACCGCGTTGACCATGCCGAGAAGCTTTACGGCACTCAGCCTGTCGAGGTCCCCCACGGCGGCCTTGGCCTGGGCAAGAAGGTTGAGCCCCGTCAGCTTGGCGTGCTCGTAAGCCTCCTCAGTGGTGACGTCCTGCCCCACCTTGCCGGTTTCCATCCGCCCGTCAGGGTGGCGGGGGCCTTGGCCGGCCATATAAAGGGTCGACCCGTCGATGCGGTAAGGCACATAGTTGCCGCCGACGGGACCAGGCTCGGGCAGTGTGATGCCGAGCTTGGCAAGCTTGTCTTCCACAGCGCTCATGGCGCGCTCCCTATATCTGCGCTCATAGCGTGTCTGCGCTCATGCAGCGCTCCTGTCCATGTCACCATGCCACCAGCGGCCGGCAACAATGCTGGCTTCGGAAAAGATGCGTTTGTTGCCGTCCATGTGCTCGCCCGTCACATCCACATAGTCGAACGCGCCCTCCTTGATGGACAGGACCGTCGCATCGCCCACCGACCCTGTCTTGAAGGTGCCAAGGTCGGGCCGCTTCAGCGCCATTGCGGCATTTTCCGTCGAGGTCTTGATCACGTCGGCGAATGGCATCCCCATGCACAAGAATTTCGACAGGGTGGTGACCTGATCGAACGCAGGGCCGTTGATGCACAAGGTGTGCACGTCCGAAGAAATGGTGTCGGGGTAAAAGCCGTTGGCCAGCATGGCGCGGGCGGTCTTGAACGAGAACGAGCCCATGCCGTGGCCAATGTCGAAGATCACGCCCTTCTCCCGCGCCTTCAGAACCGCGTGCTTCACCGTCCCCTGGGGCGTTGCGGGCGTGTTGGGAAAGGGGCGGAAGGCGTGGGTGAGGATGTCGCCTGGGCGCAGCCGCTCAAGCACCTCCTCATAGGTGGGGGGCGGATGGTCGATGTGGGCCATCAAAGGCATCGAGACCGCTTCGGCCACCTCAAGGGCAATGTCCAAGGGTTTGGTGCCCTGATCGCCCGACGCATGGCGGCCCACGCGCACTTTGATCCCCACCACAACGTCGCGGTTGGCCTCTGCCACCTCAACGGCCTCTGCAGGCGCCAACATGTTGATGTCGCGGCTTTCGCCCACCATCACCGTTTTGCCGAAGCCGTAGATGCCCGCATAGGAGACGTGGAGGTAGGCAAGGATGCGCACCGCACTCGGCTCGATCACATGGGTGCGGAAGCCGTGGAAGTTGCCTGGGCCGGCGCTCCCGGTATCCACGGCCGTGGTCACGCCTGAGGTGCGGCAGAACTCCTCAGCGTCGATCCCGAGCGACGTGCCGCCCCAGTAAACGTGGGTGTGAAGGTCGATAAGCCCTGGCGTGACGTAATAGCCGGAGACGTCGCGCACGTCGGTATCGGGCCCTGTCTCAAGGTTCGGGCCGACAGCGGACACGCGGCCGTCTTTGAAGGCCACATCGGCAACCCGGTCGATGCCGATGGATGGGTCGACCACATGGCCGCCCTTCAAGAGTAGGTCAGGGGACACGAAAATCCTCTCGCAGTCATGGGCCGGCGCGGCAGGCGCGGTCGGTCAAAGGGTCAGAGCGGCGGGCCGGCGCCCTTGCGCGCTGTGATCAAGCCATAAAGCTCAGGCTCGCGGTGGCGCGCAAAGTCGAACACGGAGTTTTTGTAGCTGTTGCCCGCATCAAGGTCGCAGCGTGCCAGGATCAACTCGTCCTCATGGGTGGTGGCTTTGGCGACGATCTCCCCCGACGGCGCAATGATGACGCTGTCGCCGATGAGTTCGCACCCTTCCTCCACCCCGCACTTGGCCACCCCCACCACCCAGGTGGCGTTCTGGTAAGCGCCCGCCTGCATGACGAGGTGGTTGTGAAACTCCGACAGCCGGTCGTGCTCAGGCGCCGGCGGGTTGATCCGCGGCGTGTTGTAGCCAAGCAGGATCATGTCCACCCCCTGAAGGCCCATCACACGGTAGCTTTCAGGCCAGCGGCGGTCATTGCAGATCATCATGCCGAACCGCCCGCCCAGCGTATCGGCGGTGGGCCAGGACAAATCGCCCACGTCGAAGTAGCGCTTTTCAAGGTGCTGGAAGGGACGCCAGGGCTCGTTTTCGGCATGGCCCGGCAGGTGGATCTTGCGGTAGCGCAAAACCTCCTGGCCCGCCTTGTCGAACAGGATCTGCGTGTTGAAGCGCTTGGTGCGGCCGCCCTCCTCCACCAGCTCGGCAAACCCGAATGAGAGGCCGAGCTTCAACAGACGCGCTTCGGCCAAAAGGGGTTCTGTGGCGGGAGAGGGCATCATGGTCTCGAAGAAGGAGTCGATCTCGGCCTGATCCTCCATCATCCAGCGCGGGAAGAAGGTGGTGAGCGCAAGCTCGGGGAACATCACAAGATCAGCGCCATGGCGGCTTGCCTGGCGCATCATGATGATCATCCGCTCCACAACGTCCGCACGGGAGTGAGTGCGTTGTATGGGGCCGAGCTGCGCGCCGGCCACGGTGATCATCCGTGTCATG
>JBCDCF010000669.1:0-2604 GCA_039182345.1 Pseudomonadota bacterium | reverse complement strand
CCGAGCGTGGTTTTTGGGCCACCGATCACCCCTTGATCGATGGCCGAATCATAGGCACGCTCACTTCACCATCAACGAAGCGAAAGGAGGTGATCCAATGTCGAGTGGGATTTCTTTGCGGGCGGCGACGTCTGGATCGGAACTGCGGAACGGCGAGCAACCTCGAACGGTTCGTTGACCGATCAGGCACATGCCGGACAACCGTCCGCATCTGTCTCACGGAGGGCCGCGCAAGCGGCCCTTTTCCGTTTCAAAGCACCCTCTATGCTGCGGGCTTCCGTGACCCCTCGCGCCTGACCACCACCGAGACGGTCGCCAGATAAATGCCTGCAAGCGCAATCGCCGCCGCCATGCCCCCATAAACACCCAGCGGCTCCAACAATGCGCTGGCGGCCAAGGCGCAGATCACAAGGCTACCAATTCCGAACGGAAACCCCTTGATGATCCCGTGGGCCACCTCCTTGGCGTAGGTGAGGTGGGCAATAAGGAGGACGGGGTAGAGCGTCACAGGAAAGCCTGACAACAGGCCCGCCCACGTCTCACCGACCACCCCTGCAAGACCTGTGATGAGAAGCACCAATGCGCTTGCAAGCCCTGCCCGGAACGCAAGCACTCTCGGCCCCAGCTTAATGCGCGGGCGTGTGCCGCCCCCCTCAACCTTGATGCCGCGGAAGGCGAAGGCGGCCGCCACCGTCAATGCCGCCACCACCCCCAGGAGTACCCACCGGTCCTGAGGCAAGGCACGGATGATGGCGGCCGCGCCCAAAAAGGCGAGGATGGCGGCCACGGACGAACCAGCCGCATTCATCACCGTCAGCCTTGCGGAGGCCTGCCAGTAGGCGGCACAAAACACCAGCGCTGCCCCCAATCCGCCAATGGCCGACACCGATGACTGCGCCGCAAACGCTGCGCCCTGCTCAAGGCCGATGAAGAAGAGGCTGACGGCAATGCCCAAAGGAAAGCCCGCAAGGATGCCGGCCGTGCGCGGCCCCACCCTCTCGCTAATGGCCGACAGGGCAAGCACCATCGCCGCCGTCACCAGGATCTTCATGATCAGCACGATCAGGCCGCGTCTAAAAGTGGAAGGTGGCGGCCACGTGGATGAAGGTGGAAAGCGTCGCGTGGGGTGGGACGGACAAAGGCACGGTGACGTGGCTCAGCCCGTAAAGGGAGGGCACCACGGAAGTGAGCGTGAGGGCGGAAATGAAGGTGATCATGCCTCCGTCCTCAAGGCGGCCACCACGGGCACATGGTCTGAGGGTTTGGTCCAACCGCGGGTGTGCTTTTCCACCGTGAGCGTCTCCAGGAGGTCGGCCGCTGACGGGGACAGCATCAGGTGGTCGATCCGAATGCCGTTGTTCTTCTGCCAGGCGCCGGCCTGATAGTCCCAGAATGTGTAAAGCCCGTCGGCACGGTCCACGGCGCGCTGGGCATCCACATAGCCAAGGTTGACGAGCGCCCTGTGGCGGCCGCGGCTTTCGGGCTGGAACAGCGCATCGTCCACCCAGCGCTCAGGATGGCGCGCGTCCCCTGCCTCGGGAATGACGTTGTAGTCGCCGGCAAGGATGATGGGCTCGTCCGTGGCAAGAAGCTCCTCGGCACGGGTCAGCATCCTGTCCATCCAGGCGATCTTGTAGGTGAACTTTTCCGTGCCGATGGGATTGCCGTTCGGCAGGTAAAGGCTGACCACCCGCACGGCGCCCTTGTCGGTGGAGACGGTCGCCTCGATCCAGCGGGCATGTTCGTCGTCCTCATCGCCTGGCAGGCGACGCGTCACATCCTCCAGCGGGCGCTTGGACAGGAGCGCGACGCCGTTGAACCCTTTTTGGCCGTGGGTGGCGACGTTGTAGCCAAGCCTTTCGATGGCCTCGGAGGGGAAGCCCTCGTCCACCGACTTAATTTCCTGAAGGCAGGCAATTTCAGGCGCGCTTTCCTCAAGCCAGCGTGTCAGCCCTTCAAGGCGCGCCTTCACGCCATTGATGTTCCAGGTGGCAATCCTCACCGCCAACGTGTCCCCGCGTCCTTTCGCCTGCGCACCCTCACAGCAGCGAGAAGGACGTGCCGCAGCCGCAGCTTGCCTGGGCGTTGGGGTTGTTGATCTGGAAGGACTGGCCCATCAGATCGTCCACGAAATCAAGCTGTGCACCTGACAGGAACGGCAATGACACAGGGTCCACCACCACCGTCGCGGCCTGCCCTTCAATCACGAGGTCGTCGTTTTGGGGGCCGTCCACCAGGTCGTACTTATATTGGAAGCCAGAGCAGCCGCCCCCTTCCACCGACACGCGCAATGCACTGGCGTTCTCGCCCGAGAGGATTGTCGCCACCCGCGACAAGGCGCGTTCGGTCACGCAAAAATCTTGGCTCACCGCGTACCCTCCAGAAACCTTCTCGTTGATATAGGTGATCAGCGCCCGACACCACAATCAAGGCTCACCCATGCAGAACGTGCGCCCTTCGCCGCGGATCCTTGCTCCCTACGCCACAGATCCCGCGCGCTCCCGCGGCCGCAGGATCGAAGAGCCCGTGTCGGCCACCCGCACGCCATTTCAGCGCGACCGGGACAGGATCGTCCATTCCACGGCCTTTCGCAGGCTGACCCAT
>JBCDCF010000668.1:0-2606 GCA_039182345.1 Pseudomonadota bacterium | reverse complement strand
TCACGCCCGAGTTCGACGGGCGTGACCACGTGCATGGCAAGGTCGCGCACGCCGAGACCGCTGGTCGCCGCCTCCCAATCCTCCCGCGCGGCAAGGGATTGGACGGCCTCCAGCACCACGCGGCCGCCCTCGTCGAGGGCGTTGCCCTCACCGCCAGCAGAAAACCCCATGGGCGTGAGGACGACGCCGGCATCGGCCTCGCGCAGAAGCGCCCGCACGACCGCGCTCGCCACAGGATCTTTCAGCCCTGTGGCGAAGATGGGCACAGGGCGCAGGCCAGCCTCGGCCAGCCCATCGGCGAGCGCATCAATGCCCCCCGTCAGCCCATCCAAAAGGTGCGCGCGGTAAAACACCAACCCCACCGCCGGTCCCATGCCCCCGTAGATGGCGGCAAGCTCGGCAAGATCCTTGGGTGTTTTGCCCTTTGCATAAAGCCCCGCGGCAGGGACGATTGTGGCGGGTGGTGGCCTCTCACCGCCATCCAGCAGCGCATGGAGGAGGGCAAGCGCCTGCGCCCTGTTGACGGGCCCCCCGTTGCGGCACGCCTCGTGAAAGGCACGGGCATCGTCGAGGCTGACCGTGCCCCTTGCGGCAAGCTCGGGGTCAAAGTCCGGCTCGCCGGCGACAATCATCAACTTCGTGCCGGTGTCTGCGGCCAGTTTGCGCAGCCGTTCCACCCCGTAGGCGAAATAGCCCTCGCCGCCCAAGATGCGCACGGCGACGAGCTTGGCGTGAACAAGGGTCTTTTCGGCCAGAAGGTCCACCGACATGGGGTGGGCCAGCGACATGAGGTTGGCAAGGCGGACCGCGGGTGCGCCCTCGGGGCGCCGCGCGGCGGCTTGTGCGAAGGCGGTGATTTCGCCGTCAGCCGCCGAAAGGATCACGATGGGGGCGGGCGCAAGGTCCAGGTCGACGGCCTCGTCCGCATCAATCCTTTGCGCCTCGGCCGTCAGAAGGTGCATCAGGCCGCCACGGCGTCACCGCTTTCGTTCAAACGCGCGTGGTTCAGAGGCGACAGGCCGATCACCACAAGGCCGCCTGCCGGTTGACCCGGGCGGCCGAACCACGTCTCAAGCCGCGGCCCCACTGCCTGGACGAACAGGGGGGCGGTCTTGTCGCCAAGGGTCACGCTCCCCTTCAGGCGCAAGATGGCAGGATCGGCGGCCAAGGCATTGAGAGCGGCCTCGGCTTCGGCGCGGCTGCCATAGCGTTTGTGGAGGATGACGGTGTCAAAATCATCATGCTCGTGGTCGGCGTCGTGGCCGTGATGGCCATCGCGGGCGGCAGGGTCGCTTTCGGCCGCAGCGCCAAGGCCGAAGATCATCGGATCGGTTCCTGAAACCACTGCGACGCCTGGCCTGATGGCGGCGCGCACGGTGGTCTCAACGTCCGAAAGGGTGGCCTCGTCCACACCGTCGGTCTTCGACATCAACACAAGGTCGGCGGCCTTCAGTTGATCCTCGAACAACTCCTGCAAAGGGCTTTCATGGTCGAGGGCTTCGTCGGCCCGGCGGGCAGCATCCACCGCCTCCGGGTCGTGGGCGAACCGTCCTGCGGCAACGGCAGGTGCATCCACAAGGGTGACGACGCCATCCACCGTCACCCGTGGCTTGACGGTGGGCCAGGCGAAAGCGGCGATCAGCGGTTGGGGGAGGGCAAGGCCGGAGGTCTCGATCACAATTCTTTCAGGCGGCAGAGGGCGGTTCAGGAGTGCTTCGAGCGCCGGGACGAAATCGTCCGCCACGGTGCAGCACAAGCACCCGTTGGTGAGTTCCACCACGTCGTCCTCGCAGCCTGGATCGAGGCAGGCCGATACCTGGTCGCCGTCAAAGCCCAAGTCGCCGAACTCGTTGATGATGAGGCCGATGCGCGCGCCATTGGCCTTGTCCAGCAAGTGCTTGATCAGGGTGGTTTTTCCCGCTCCCAAAAAGCCCGTCACGATGGTTACCGGCACACGTTCGTTCACAAGGCAATCTCCGGGTCTGTTCGCGGTTTGACGAGGATCGGGCATCCGGCCACCATTTTGACGACGTGGGTGGCCCTGCGCGCCACCATCTGGTTTAGCACGCCCTGCTCGTCGCGAAAGCGTCTTCCAAGGGATGTGGCGGGGACAATGCCCTCACCCACCTCGTTGGACACCGCAATGACGGTAGAGCGCCGCTCCTCAAGCGCGCTGTCCAGCCCTTTGATGGCCGCCGATACGTCCTCCTCAGCCAGCATCACATTGGTCAGCCACAAGGTCAGGCAGTCGATCAGGATCAGCCCGTCCCCTTCTCTCAGAGGTTTCAGGAGATCGCGCGGGGCATCCACCGTTGCCCATTCGGCCGGTCTGCGGGCGATGTGGGCTTTGATTCTGGCCGCCATCTCCGCGTCGCGCGGCGGCCCGGCCGTTGCAACATAGGTGACGGGCAGGCGTGCGGATGCGCGCGCGGCAAGGGTTTCGGCATGGCGGGATTTTCCCGATCGCGCCCCGCCGAGGACAAGGACCAACGGTTTCACACAATCTCCGTGTTGCGTCCGGCGTTTCGCGTTGCTATAGCGCTGCCCTCAGTGAGCGTCATTCCCCGGTAGCTCAGTGGTAGAGCAACCGGCTGTTAACCGGTTGG
>JBCDCF010000667.1:0-2615 GCA_039182345.1 Pseudomonadota bacterium | reverse complement strand
CCCGCGCGTCCAGGGCGGTGGCCCCTGGCGAGGCGCTCACCGCGCGTATCGGCTTGCGTCGTCAGTGGACCCGTAGATCAACGTCTTTTGGGGTTGGAAGCGCCTAAGGTGCGACGGAGGAGGGCGTGTCACCGACGCGTTGTCGTCCTGCCGAATGTATCCACTCAACCGGTCAGGGTGTGAGGATGCGCCAGGACTCCCGCTTTCGGAGGTTAGGCCGCGCCCTTATCGCTGCTGGCGTTGCACAATGAGGTCGATTGCGGTGGCAAGATCGCCGACGTCATCGCCCACCACGCCCTCAGCCTGCAGGCGTTTCAGGAGGGTGTCCTTGAAAGCCTCAGAGCCGGCGCCGGATTGGAGCCTTGCTTGCGCGATATAGCTTCCTGCGCGCAGGGCCTGGAAGGCCCAGTCCGCGGCGGCGGCGGGGTCGGCTTCAACGCCTTGCCCTTTGTCCAGCAGGAGTGCGAATTCGGCCATCCCGTCCCCGAACCCGGCTTCTGCCGATCGCCGATACCAGTGTGCGGCGGCAACCGGGTCCTTCTCCACGCCGCGTCCTTCAGTGTAAAGGGCGGCAAGGGCAGCCATGGCCCCGGGAGAGGCCGCGTTGGCGGCTTCCAAGTACAAACGCGCCGCCTTCTCGTCATCTTGCGGTACGCCGCGACCGTTGAGGATCATCCAGGCGAGCTTGCGTTTTGCTGAGGCCGAGCCAAGGTCTCCAGCAGTTTTGTACCAGTGCGCCGCTTCGCCCTCATCTTCGGGAAGGCCGATGCCGTCTGAGTAGAACCATGCAAGGTCGCTCATGGCCGCCACGTCCCCGGCCAAAGCTGCTTGACGATACCAGCGGGCAGCTTCGCGAGCGTCGGTGTCAACGCCTAAGCCATAAGCGTAGTGTTGGCCGAGCATGCGCATGGCGAAAGGCTCGCCCATGTCCGCCGCTTGCCGATACCATCGCACCGCTTGTGCGTGGTCCTGCGGCACACCGTTGCCTCGCCGATAAAGCGAGCCAAGGTTTGCCATCCCGTGCGGGTTTTTTGCGTGGGCGGCGCGGGAATACCAGTAGAACGCGTCCTGATCACTTTGGGGCACGCCTCGACCAAAGCGGTAGAGCGTGCCGAGATTGTTCATGGCCACGGGGTACCCGCCGTCGGCCGCAGCGGTGTACCACTGGGCCGCCTCCTCGTACCGTTCAGCGGCCTGAAGGGCGCGGGCAAGCTGGAAGGCAAACCTCAGCGCATCGGGATGCGCGTTTATCGCCTCTTCGCAAGCCGGGACGGCCGCTGCAGCGTCAATCGCCGTGAACGCGACGCCCCTCACCACCGCGTAAGGGTCCCGCGGCGCGCCGGCTAGGCGGTCACAACGATGCATGGGGGGCAGATCCGCATCGGACGCCGACGCGTCCGGTTCCGCCTGAATGTGACTGTCTTGGGGCGCGTTCGCCCCCTCTACATCCTGATCGGCCTGTGGCACGTCTCCCACAAGTTGTTTCGCCAGGATCTCTGCGAGCGAGTCCTGCGTGCGCTGTAGCCAAGCGGGAGTTGCGGGGTCTTCTGCCGGCTCGCTGGCAGGACCTTTTTCTAATGGGCGCTGTGTCTGGTCTTGCGCCACTGCCATAGATGCTGGCAACGCCGTCACCGCCAGCGCGAGGGACAAAAGCACGGCTAAAAACAAGCGCATGGTATACCTCGGTCGAAATGCAAGATTTCGCGTTGGCCAATCTCACAAGAGGTGGTTTACATGGCAACGGCATCGCCCTTGATCAAGCGTATGCTTGAGCGTTCCACGTATTTGCGCGCAAGAAACAACGCGGCTGAATACGCCGTCGGGGGCAGGGCGCTGAGGCTGATGATGGGATCTGCCGCGTGACCCACCGTGATCTCCTCACACCTCGATGAAGCTGTCTCCCACCTTCAGGCGATGGCGGATGGTGTTTGCCTGACCCAACGTCTGTTCAAGGAAGCACCCTTTCTTGGCGGCGGCAATCAAGGCTCTTTGGGCGTCGATGGGGTCGGGACTATCCAGAAGAACGTCGATCTCAAAGCTTTTCGGGCCGGTCTCGTACACGCGGCCGGCCTTCGCCCAGTCCCAGACCACGCGGCACTCCACGTCCAAGGCGTCGATGGTGACGCCGAGCCGTTTCCCGAAGGCGCGAATCTGGGTCATCAGGCAGCCTGTGAGACCTGCCACAAAAAGCGCCAGAGGAGAGGGCGCTGTGGCGTCGCCGCCATGAAAAGCGCCCTCGTCCGTTGCAAGGCGAAAGTGCTCCTCGAAGGGTTTGACCATCGCAACATCCAGCTCGTTGCGCATCTTGCCTGTGGCGGTTCCGCGGCAGGTGAAGGCAACTTCGGCCCGGTCGGGCATCTGTTCAGGTGTCGTTGCCATCTCACACGTCCTCTCGCGGGATGCTGGTGAGGGGACGGCGCATCACGGACCGTCCTCAATGATGGCCACAGCCCGGGTGAAGCCTGCCGACGCACGTTTGATCTTGATGGGAAAGCAGGAGATCTCAAAGCCGGTGGAGGGGAGGGCGTCGAGGTTGGAGAGCTTTTCCATGTGGCAGTAGCCGATTGTCATGGACGCGCGATGCCCCTCCCAGATGATGGACGGGTCGCGCGTCT
>JBCDCF010000666.1:0-2616 GCA_039182345.1 Pseudomonadota bacterium | reverse complement strand
CGGCGGAGCTGGGTGTCAATTCCCATTACGGTGGATTGCGGTCGGAAAGTTCTCCGGCGTCAATACAGCCTTTGATTTCAATTGGCAAGGTTGGTCGGCAGGGCGCCGTCCCATCCATCCGCCGCCTGTCGGGCGCCATCCTTATCAGGCCCGGTTTGATGAGCGACCAGACACCGCGCCACAATCCGGTCCCACAGCATGGCCATAGAGCACGCAAGGAGTCACTGTGTGACAAACATGCGCTAGGGTCTGGCAGGCCAGGCTCGGCCAATGGGGGCCGGCGGGCCATGCGGGGCGCTAAAGGCGAGCGGGGAGTGAAGGATGATGGCGGGACGGCTGCAATCAAAGCGCTCGGCAGGACGAGTGGCGGGCGGACATCGGTGCCGGCGTGCTGGCACATTCGCGCTGACGGTGGGCCTTTGCCTCGGACTTAGCGCCGGGCCGTCCGGTGCGCAGATCCTTGCCGAGGGGCAGCGTTTCGTGCCCGTGGAGGCGCGCTCGCATATGGTGGTGACCCAGGAGGCCCAGGCAAGCCGTGTGGGCGAGGCGATCCTCTCGCAGGGCGGCAACGCCGTGGACGCTGCGGTCGCCGTCGGCTTTGCCCTCGCGGTGACGCTGCCGCGCGCCGGCAATATCGGTGGCGGCGGCTTCATGGTCGTCCACACAGCCGACGGCACGTCGGAGGCCATCGACTACCGCGAGATGGCGCCTGGTGCTGCCGACAAGGACATGTTCTTGGACGCTGACGGCAATGCCTCGCAGGAGCTGTCCCGCCGTTCGGGCCTTGCCGTCGGTGTGCCCGGCACCGTTGCAGGCCTTGCCATGGCGTTCGATCGACATGGCTCAGGCAACCTCACCTGGGCTGAGGTCTTGGCGCCTGCCGTCGGCCTGGCGCGGGACGGTTTCGTGGTTTCGCCGGCCCTCGCATCGGCCTTGAACAACGAGCGCATCAGAAGCCGGCTGGAGGCCGATCCCGAGGCGCGCTCCATGTTCTACCGGGACGGTGGACCGCCCGACGCAGGGGCGACGCTGCGTCTTCCAAAGCTTGCCGCCACACTCGGCAGGATTGCCGAAGAGGGGCCGAGCGCGTTCTACGAAGGTCCTATCGCCGACGCCATTGTCGCCACCGTTAAAGCCAAAGGCGGACGCATGACGGCGGAGGACCTGAAAGCCTACACCCCCGTGGTGCGCGAGCCTGCGCGCGGGACGTTCAAGGACTACACGGTCCTGTCCATGCCGCCGCCATCCTCAGGCGGGATTCACCTCATCCAGATGCTGAACATCCTGGAGGACCAGCCGTTTGAGACGCATGGTCTGAACAGCGCCGACATGATCCACATGATGGCCGAAGCCGCGCGCAGGGCGTATGCGGACCGTGCGGTCTATCTGGGCGATCCAGACTTTGTGGAGGTGCCCATCGGCCCCCTCACCTCAAAAGCGTATGCCCGTCAGTTGCTCGCGGCCATCGACACAAGCACAGCAACGCCCAGCAGCGAGGTGGCGGCAGACCCAGGCACACTGCCGCAGGAAAGCAACGAGACCACACACTATTCCATTGTCGACGGTGACGGCAACGCGGTCTCAAACACCTATACGCTCAACTTTTCCTTTGGCGTTGGGTTTGCCGCCGAGGGTGTCGGCATCCTCCTCAACAATGAACTTGACGACTTTTCCGCCAAGCCAGGGGTCCCCAACGCCTACGGCCTTGTGGGGGGTGCGGCCAATGCGGTGGAGCCGCGCAAGCGCCCGCTGTCTTCGATGACGCCGACAATCCTTCTCAAAGATGGCGAGTTGGCGTTGGTCACAGGATCGCCAGGGGGCAGCCGGATCATCACCACCGTGATGCAGATCATCCTCAATGCGACAGTGCATGGGCGAGACATTGCAACGGCAACGGCTGCCCCGCGTGTCCACCACCAGTGGTTGCCGGATTATATTCGTATCGAGGAAGGAATCTCCCACGACACCATCCGCCTTTTGGAGGGGAAGGGGCATGAGGTGAAGGTCCAGCGCTCCATGGGGGCGACCCAATCCATCATGGTGGGCGAGGACGGGCGCCTTTATGGTGCCAGCGACCCGCGCCGTGCTGGCGGGTTGGCCATCGGGCAGTAAGCCCGGGCCGTCGCCCGGCAGTGATGCACGGACAGGATGACCATGGCGCGCATTGCCGACATCATGCGCGGGCGCACACCCGCTGCCCGCGAACGGCGCAATGCCAGGCGCGCCCGCTGGCAGAGACCGCTTGCCACAAGGTCTGACAGGCGGCAGGCGTGGGCGAGCCTCCTTTTGTCCGACCACGGTTTCCTTAGGCTTGTCTACCGCAACCGCCACAAGGTGAGCGATCGTCTGTGGCGCTCGGCCCAGCCAGCGCCCGCGGATGTGGGATGGGCGGCGCGCAATGGCATACGCACCGTTCTGTCGGTGCGTGCCGATGGCTTCGGCGGCGACCTGTTGGAGCGCGAGGCGTGTTCGCGCCACGGCCTCATCTTCCAGCGGCTGGTGATGCTGTCGCGCGCGGCCCCGTCCAAGGAGATGCTGCGCGAGGCGATGGCGGTGTTGCCCCAGCTTGAGGTGCCGATCCTCGTCCACTGCAAATCGGGGGCGGACAGGGCGGGG
>JBCDCF010000665.1:0-2621 GCA_039182345.1 Pseudomonadota bacterium | reverse complement strand
CTTTTACATCGACCAGACGGGCGGCATTTCCGTCGGCCAGCTGGCAGCGCGGGCACGGCGGTTGAAGCGCCAGAAAGGGCTTGATGTTCTGGTGGTGGACTATCTTCAGCTTCTGACGGGCTCCGGAAAGCGCGCCTCCGACAGCCGCGTCCAGGAGATCACCGAGATCACCACGGGGCTGAAGGCGCTCGCCAAGGAGCTTGAGGTGCCCATCGTCGCCCTCTCCCAGCTCTCCCGCCAGGTGGAGCAGCGCGAGGACAAGCGGCCGCAATTGGCCGACCTTCGCGAATCGGGCTCCATCGAGCAGGATGCGGACGTGGTGTTGTTCGTCTTCCGCGAGGAGTATTATCTGCAAAGCCGCAAGCCGGCCGAGGGCACCCAGGAGTTCCTGGAATGGGAAGCGAAGATGGAACAGGTGCACGGCGTTGCCGAGATCATCATCGGCAAGCAGCGCCATGGGCCGACGGGCACCGTCCTCGTGCAGTTCGAGGCCGAGTTGACGCGCTTTGCCAACCTTGCCCAGCCCCAGCCGCCCATGTGAATGGGTCTTGCGCCGGACATCGCACCCTGATGACGAGGCGGCCTGACGCCGTCCACCGCCCTGTGTGAGGCTGCTGTGGCGGCGGTGAGCAAGACACAGCCCCAAACCGCACCAGCGCCCCCGCCCCGCGCGGCGCGGCTGACCATCGACCCTGGCGCTGTGGTGCGCAACTGGCAGGCCTTGACGCGCATGACCAGGGCCGAGTGCGGCGCCGTGGTGAAGGCGAACGCCTACGGTCTTGGGATTGAGGTGGTGGCGCCAGCCCTGTGGCGGGCGGGGTGCGGCACGTTCTTCGTCGCCCTTGCCGCCGAAGGGCACGAACTTCGCGCCGTGCTGCCAGAGGCCACCATCTACATCATGAACGGGGTGTTTGAGGATGTGCCTGAGGCGCTGGCAGCGCGCCTCATCCCCTTCATCTCCTCCCTGGAGGCGTTGGCGGAATGGCCTGACGCGCCCTACTGCCTCAACGTCGACACCACGAAGAACCGCCTTGGCCTCACAGTGCCTGAGGCGATGGCCCTTGATGCCTCGCCGCACTTGATCGCCAGCCACTTTGCCTCTGCCGACACCCCGAGCCATCCGCAAAACGCCATCCAGGAGGCAGCCTTCACAGCGGTGCGGGCGCACTTTGCCGATGCTCCTGCAAGCTTTGCCAACTCGGCCGCCGTTCTGACGCGCCCCCAGTCCCACTACGATCTGACCCGGCCTGGGATCGCCCTTTATGGCGGTGTTGCAGCACAAGGGGTGCCCCCATTGGAGCCCACGGTGCGCCTTGAGGCGCGCGTCATCCAGGTGCGTGAGGCGGAAGCCGGGCAGACCGTCGGCTACGGCGCTGCCGAGACGCTGACACGGCCCTCGCGGATTGCCATTGCCTCGGTCGGCTATGCTGACGGTTACCTGAGGGCGGCGGGCGGCGCCGACAACGCCCCTGGCGCCCCCGTCTACGTGAACGGTGTCATGACGCGCCTTCTGGGACGTGTCTCCATGGACCTTGTGGCCGTGGACGTGACGGATGCGCGGTGCGTGCGCGGTGACTATATCGAACTCATCGGCACCAACGTTCCCCTCCAGAGCGTGGCGCAAAAGGCCGGCACCATCGGCTATGAAGTGCTGACGGGCCTGTCGCGCCGCGCAGCACGGTACACCGGCACGCTTTAGGGTCCTTCAATGGCCAAACGACCTTCCTCGCGCTTTGTGTGCGGCTCTTGCGGTGCTGTGACAACGCGCTGGGCGGGCCGGTGCGAGGCGTGCGGCGACTGGAACACCATTGCCGAAGAAGCGGCGACCGCCGACATCATGGCCTCCGCCACAGGCAAGAGCGCGCGCACCAAAGGCGTGCGCCTGACGCTCACCGGCCTTGATGAACCCATCGGCGAGTCCCCCCGCATCCTGACCACTGTGGGTGAGTTCGACCGTGTGACGGGCGGCGGCCTTGTGCCAGGATCGGCGCTCCTCATCGGCGGCGATCCTGGGATCGGCAAGTCCACCCTCCTCCTCCAGGTGGCGGCCGCTTTGGCGCGGGAGGGCCAGCGCGTCGTCTACGTCACAGGCGAGGAAGCAACCGCACAGGTCCAGATGCGCGCCCAAAGGCTCGGGGCAGCCAATGCCCCCGTTGCCCTTGCGGCGGAAACCAGCGTCGAAACCATCCTTGAAACCCTTGGCGCAGGCCCGCCCCCGGCGTTGGTGGTGATTGATTCCATACAGACCCTCCACACCTCCATCGCCGAAGCCTCACCGGGGACGGTGACACAGGTGCGCGCGTCGGCGCAGGCGCTGATTCGCTACGCCAAATTGTCGGGCGCTTCGGTGATCCTCGTCGGCCACGTCACCAAGGATGGGCAGATCGCGGGGCCAAGAGTTGTGGAACACATGGTGGATGCCGTCCTCACCTTCGAGGGCGATCCGAGCCATGCCTTTCGCCTTCTAAGGGGCTCCAAAAACCGCTTCGGCCCCACCGATGAGCTTGGCGTCTTCGAGATGACCGGACAGGGGCTGCAGGAGGTCTCCAACCCGTCCGAACTGTTCCTTGGCGAGCGCGATGTCACCAGCCCAGGAGCGGCCGTGTTTGCGGGAATGGAGG
>JBCDCF010000664.1:0-2631 GCA_039182345.1 Pseudomonadota bacterium | reverse complement strand
GGATGCTGGAGAGGGGATCGTCAAGGTCGGGCGGGGCGGCGGGGAAGCCTTCGTCAGGGTCCTCGCGCTTGTCAAACTGGAAGGAGGGGACGGGCTTGGCCCGCTTGGTGCCCACAGGATGGATGACCGCAGGGGCCTTGTGCGCTGGAATGTCACCAAGGCCAGGCTCGGAGGTGACGGGGGTCGCCTTTGCCGTCTCTTTCAAGGGTGAATGGATAGGCGATTGCGCCGGGCTGACTTTGGGCGCCGCCTTTGTCGGCTCGGCCTCTGCCTCAGGGGCAACGGGGCTTTCGGCCGGCTCAGGCTTTGATGCGGCCTCGTTTAGCCCGCCCGCGACAATGGCGCCGATGGCATGGTCGAGCTCAAGCTCCAACGCGTCCACCGGCTCGCTGGTGGCATCCTCCGTCGGCCTGGGCATCGGTTTTGGTGGGGGCGTTGCAGAGGCTGCCGTGGGCGTTGCCATGGAACGCCGCGGCTTCGGTTCGGATGGAGCCGGGCTGGCAGCGTCGGACGCAGGTGCCGCATCGTGGGGTGCGTCCGCCGATCGCGGTCCGGCCTCAGGCTCAGGGGTCTCCGGCTGCAGGGTGCGTTGGGGTGCGCCCGGCTGGGTGGGGCGCGACAGCTCTTCGCTGAGGCGCTTGGCGAACGCATCGCGACGTCTTGATTGCTGGGCGGGGCTGAAGGCGGCGTCAGGGGCCTCCTCAACGCGGCTGTCGTGGCCGGCCCTTGCCGTCAGATCGGCAGGGCGAGAGGGGCGCTTGCGGCCCCACACATCCATCCCCTCGTCATCCAGTACAGGCCGTGGTGGGGCAGGCGTGGCCGCGGGCGAGGGCTTGGGCTCGCGGCCCCAGGATACCGGCTCGCTGTCCACGAACTGGTCGAACTCGTCATAAATGTCGGCAGAGGACGATCGCGGGCTCTCGCCTTTGACGGCGGAGCGTCGATCAAATGCAGTGGATCGCGTCGGACCGTTCATGGATCGCCCGCCACTGAACTCCAACCCCTTGCGGCACGGTCAACGGCAGTGTTGCCGAGGGTGCCGGCTACCGCATCTCGTCCGGTGCATTGACCCCAAGCGCTGCCAAACCATCGCGCAGCACGGACCGTACACCCTTAACGAGCGCAAGCCGCGCCCGCGTCAAGCCTCGCGCGTCGGCATTAACAAACCGTAGCCCAGGGTCATCCTTGCCTCTGTTCCATTGCGTATGCAAGGCCGACGCGAGGTCGTGAAGGTAGAACGCCACCCTGTGCGGCTCAGCGGAATCGGCGGCCGAGGCGACCACCTGTGGCCACAATGCAAGATTGATTATGATTGCCCGCTCGCCCGGATTGGTGAGCTGCATCAGGTCCGCATCCTCAAGCCCGTCCACGATGCCAGGGTCGAACGCCTCCACCGCCTGGCGCATCACCGACATGGCCCTGGCGTGGGCGTACTGGACGTAAAAGACAGGATTGTCCCTGCTTTGCTCGGTGACTTTGACGAAGTCGAAATCAAGCGGCGCGTCGGACTTGCGGTACAGCATCATGAAGCGCACGGCGTCTGCGCCCACCTCGTCCACCACCTCGCGCAGGGTCACAAAGTCACCCGCGCGTTTGGACATTTTGACAGGCTCGCCACCCCGGTAGAGCTTCACCAGCTGGCACAGCAGGCAGTCGAGCCGCACACGCTCATGGGAGAGGGCCGCCACAGCCGCGCTCATGCGCCGCACATAGCCCCCATGGTCGGCACCCAAAACGTCAATCAATCGGTCAAAACCGCGGGAAATTTTGTCATCGTGGTAAGCAATATCGGATGCAAAATATGTATACGTCCCGTCCGATTTTTTGAGCGCACGGTCCATGTCGTCGCCGTAGCGGGTGGAGCGGAAAAGGGTCTGCTCGCGATCCTCCCAGTCCTCGGCGGCGCCTTTGGGCCGTGGGAGGGTGCCTTCATAGATGAGCCCATCAGCATCGAGCCTGGCAATGGTCTCGGCCACCTTGTCGACGGGGCTTTGCAGGCTCTTTTCAGACGAGAACACGTCGTGGGTGATGGAAAGGGCCGCAAGGTCGTCCCGCACCGTCGCCATCATGGCAGCCATGGCCGCCTCGCGCGCAAGGGGGAGCCACGCGCTCTCCTCCATGGTCTTCAAAGCCTCGCCGTGGGTCTTGGCGAGGGTCTCGCCCACGGGCACAAGGTAGTCGCCAGGGTAAAGGCCGGGCGGGATCTCCACCGTCTCACCCAATGCCTGAAGGGCTCTAAGGTGCGCCGAACGGGCCAGCACGTCCACCTGAACGCCGGCATCGTTGATGTAGTACTCCCGCACAACGGTGTGGCCACGCCGTTCAAGGATGCTGGCGAGCGCATCGCCCACCACAGCGCCACGCGCATGGCCCACGTGAAGGGGGCCGGTGGGGTTCGCCGACACGTACTCCACGTTGATGGACTGGGGCGCGTCGGTGTGGGCTAGGGCGGTGAAGGCTGCACCATCAAGGGCCGCGCGCGCCACCTCCGCCAAGGCGGACTGCGCAACGGTGATGTTGACGAAGCCTGGACCTGCAACGCGTGCCGCGTCCACCAAAGGATCGTTTTGGAGCGCAGCGGCAATGGTCTCGCCGAGGGCCTTCGGGTTGCGCTTGGCGGGTTTGGCCAAG
>JBCDCF010000663.1:0-2638 GCA_039182345.1 Pseudomonadota bacterium | reverse complement strand
GGCGATCCTTGCCGCCCTCGTCGGGTTCGACACCACGAGCCGCAACTCCAACCTTCCCCTTCTTGATTGGGTGGAGGACTACCTGTCCCCTTACGGCGCGACGTGCGAGCGCGTGTTCGACGAGACGGGGACGAAAGCAAACCTTTTTGCCACCCTCGGCCCCGACGGCGCTGAGGACGGCGGCATCATCTTGTCGGGCCATACCGACACGGTGCCTGTGGACGGGCAGACCTGGCAGACCGACCCGTTCTCCCTCACCGCAAAGGAGGGCAAGCTTTACGGCCGCGGCACCTGCGACATGAAGGGCTTTCTGGCCGCCTGCCTTGCCAAAGTGCCGGCCATGGCGGCCGCACCCCTCGCGCGCCCCATCCACCTTGCCTTTTCCTACGATGAAGAGGTGGGCTGCCTTGGCGTCATCGGCCTTGTGGAGGCCCTTGGCAAACGCGGCGCTCAGTTCGAGGCCTGCTTTGTGGGTGAGCCGACGCAGATGGACGTGGTCACCGCCCACAAGTCCAAGCGCTCCTTCACCACCCACTTCCGCGGCCTCACCTGCCACTCCTCCCTCGCGCCCCTCGGGGTCAATGCCGTCGCCTATGGGGCCAAGCTCGTGGCGGCCATCGACCAGATGGCGGACGCCTTTGCGAACGGCCCGCGCGACGACATGTTCGACATGCCTGTCTCCACCGCCCATGTGGGCGTCTTCAACGGGGGGACGGCGCTCAACATCGTGCCGGCCGAAGCCACCATCGACTTTGAGTTCCGCGTGCTGCCCACAGAGGACATTGACGCGGCCGTCGACACCATCCGCCAGACCGTGGCGGAGATTGATGCGCAGATGTCCGCCCGCGACCCCTCTTGCGGTGTGAGCCTTGAAGAGCTGTCGGCCATTCCCGGCCTCAACACAGCGCCCGAGGCTGAGGTGACGGCCCTTGCCAAGCGCCTTGCCGGCCGCAACGCCCACACCAAGGTGGCCTTCGGCACCGAGGCGGGCCGGTTTCATGACGGGCTCAGCGTGCCGAGCATTGTGGTGGGCCCAGGCTCCATCGACCAGGCGCACAAGGCGGACGAGTTCATCGCCGTCGAACAGTTGCGCCGCTGCGAAGCTTTTATCGACAACGTGATCGGCCACCAATCCCAATGAGCACTGACCGCCTGACCCAAATCCCCAACGAGTATGCGGTGGAACTGACCCCGCCCGACATCTCCGCCTACAAGACGGGCACAGGGTCGATCCCTTACGTGCACACCTTCAAGTCCGATGCGCCTGGCCCCCATGTGGCAATCACCGCCGTCGTCCACGGCAACGAGCCGTGCGGTGCCATTGCCCTTGATGCGCTTCTGAAGGCGGACGTGCAGCCCGAGCGCGGCACCCTCAGCCTCGCCTTCGCCAATGTTGCCGCTTACGAGACGTTCGATCCGGCCAACGCCAACGCTTCGCGCTGGGTGGACGAGGATTTCAACAGGCTGTGGAGCGCCGACGTTCTGGACAGCGACCGCACCAGCAACGAGTTGGAGCGCGCCCGCGCCTTCCGCCCCTTCGTGGACACGGTGGACCTTCTCCTCGACATCCACTCCATGCAGCACCGCGCTGTGCCGCTGATGATGGCCGGGCCGGTGGAAAAGGGCCGCACCCTTGCCCTTGAGGTGGGCGTGCCTGACACCATCGTCAGCGATGGCGGCCACGGAGCAGGGCGCCGCATGCGCGACTATGAGGGGTTTTCCGACCCCGCCTCGCCCGAAAACGCCCTTTTGGTGGAGTGCGGCCAGCACTGGGAAGCCTCCGCAGGCACCCTTGCGGTCGACACGGCCATCTTGTTCCTGCGGGCGACGGGGGTCGTTGCGCCGGACTTTTGGGAAGATACGCTGTCGGCGCCCCCAGGCGATCAGCGCGTTGTGGAGGTGACCCACCCTGTGGGGATCACCACCGACGCGTTTGCCTTCACCCAGCCTTACACGGGCATGGAGGTGATTGAACGCGCCGGCACCGTCATCGGCCACGATGGCGACAGGCCGGTGGAGACCCCTTACGACAATGCCGTTCTCATCATGCCGTCCAAGCGGCTCTGGAAGGGGCAGACAGCTGTGCGCATCGGCCGCTTCGTCTAGCGCGCTTGCCGCTCAGGTTGGATCAACCTGAGCGAAGAGCAATCGCGCCAAATATTGGGTGCGAGCACGCCTTCATCCGCTCTGTTTGATTCAAACCGAGCGGATCGTGCCCTAGCCCGTCACAGCGTCGGGGATTGCCTCGGCGGCGGCCTGGACCATCTCCTGCGGGGCACTATTGGCCCCCTGGCCGCCGCTTGCCACCACCTCCACCTTACGGCGGGCAAACTGTACGCCGGCCTCTGAGAAGGCGGTCTGTAGGCGGTGGTAGACCTCCCGCCGTAGGATGAATTGCGCCCGCGGCTTGGACATGAACTTCACGCGGATGATGAGCGCTGAATCGTCGTCGATCCCGTAAACGCCCTGACTTTTCAAAGGCTCGATGAATTTCGAACCGTGCTCGGGGTGTTCGGCAAGCTCCTTGGAGACCTTCTTGACCACCTTCTCCACGTGTTGGGGGTCAGTGTCGGGCTCAAGGCGGAAGCTCATCTTGTAGATCACCCAGTCGCGGTTGTGGTTGGTGACCTGCTTCATC
>JBCDCF010000662.1:0-2640 GCA_039182345.1 Pseudomonadota bacterium | reverse complement strand
GTGCCAGCATCGGCCACCATCATCAGGCCCGGCGTGTTCTGCTCAAGACTTGAGGGGCCGAACACCATGTAGTCCAGCTTAAGGTTGGCCATGTTTTCAAGAATGCGCAGCATCTCGTCATGGCGGTTCGATGCGGTGGGCGCGGCCTGGAACATTTCGTACTCGACACCTTCAGCATCGAGTCGCTCGCGAAACCCGATCTCAAGCTGGCCGAAGAGATCGGTGATGTCGTGCTGGTGCGAGACGAAGCCAATGCGCACAGGGTCGTCCTGTGCCAGCGCCGGCGCCGTTGCGGTCCCGAGAGCCCCTGCCATCGCAAGCGCGGCAATCCCCAGAAGTGTCTTCTTCATGTCTCTCCCTTTCCCGTTCGTTTTGTTTCTCAGAGCCTCAGTTGCGCGGGCCCTTTTGTTGAAGCTGCAAGGCAACTGCGGCGATGATGAGAAGGCCGAGCACCATGCGCTGGACGAAGAAGCCAGCGCCTGTCTGGATGAGGCCGTTCTCCAACATGCCGATGAGGTAGACGCCGAGCAGCGTCCCAATCATCGTAGAGCGGCCGCCGAAGAGGTACGTGCCGCCCAGCACCACCGCCGCGATGACGTGGAGTTCCACCCCCTCCCCCATCGCAGCGGAGGAAGAGTTGAGGCGGCCCATCAGGACGAGCGCTGCAACACCGGCAAGGGCCCCCTGTATGACGTAGGTGGAGGCGGTCACCGCGCGCACATTGATGCGCGTTGCCTCCGCCGCCTTGGGGTTTGAACCGATGGCGGTGATGTAGCGCCCGTAAAGGGTTCGGTTCAGAACAATCCAGCCGATCACCACGATGACAAGTGCGAGGATCACCTGGATCGGGATGCCGAAGAGGCTGGCGCGCCCTGCCGCCGTCACCACATCGGGCAGCCCGGTCACTAGGTTCACACCCATGAAGTATTGGGTGAAGCCGCGATAGGCCACGAACGTGCCAAGGGTCGCGAGCAGTGCCGGTACCCCCAGGACGGTGATATTAAAGCCGTTGAACGCGCCAAGCAGAGCACCCAGAAGAACGGCGGCAGGAATGGCCAGGATCGGGTCGAGCCACCCTTGCTCCAGCCCCGAGCCGACAATCGCCCCCACGACGCCGATCATCGAGCCCGTAGAGATGTCGATCCCGCCGGTGGACATGACCAGCGTCTGCCCGACCGCCAAAATCAGGAACACCGCGGCGGCCCGCATGATGGTGATCTGGTTCTGGGCCGTGTTGAAGGTGTCGCCTGTGATGTAGGTGAAGGTCGCGTAGAGCACGACAATGGCGATGGCGACGTTGAACCAGGGAAGGGCCGTCGCGCGATGCATGAGGCTTTGGCTGTCGTTGCCGGCGGCGCCGGTAGAGCTCATGGGGCACGCTCCTCGATGTCGCCCACGATGAGGCGCACGATATCGGTCTTGGTCACGTCCTTGGCGTCCACCACCGCCTGCACGGCGCCTGAGCGCATCACAGCGATGCGGTCCGCCACCTGGAAGACGTGCTCAAGGTCGTGGGAGATGATCATCATGGTCTGGCCCTCACCGCGCAGGGTCTGGATGAGGGCAAGCACCTTGCGCACCTCCTCAACGCCAAGCGCGGCCGTCGGCTCGTCGAGCACCAGAAGCTCGCGCTTGCCCTTGCGGATCGAACGGCCGATGGCGACGGCCTGGCGCTGCCCGCCCGACAGGTTGGCGACGGGACGTTTGGGGGAGGGAATGTTGATCCTCAGCCGCTCAAGGGTCGCAACGGTCTCCTGATCCATCTTGCGCGTGTTGGGGATGGAGAACCAGCCGAGCTTCAGCCAGATGGGCTCGTCCCCGAGGAAGACGTTGGCCGCCACATCCATGGAGTTGGCAAGGGCAAGGTCTTGATAGACCACCTCGATCCCGAGCGCCCCTGCATCCTTGGTGGAGCGTATGGAAACGGGCGAGCCGCGCAGGCGGATGGTTCCGCTGTCGGGCGGCTGGGCACCGGCGATGGCCTTCACGAGGGTGGATTTGCCGGCCCCGTTGTCGCCGACAAGCGCCATGCACTCGCCTTCGCGGACCTCAAGCGAGGCGCCTTGGAGCGCCCGAACACCGCCAAATCGCTTCACGAGGTCGTCGACCTGAAGCAGCGGCGTGCCGCTTTGCCCCATAGGCTGCCTCCTTGCTCTCCCTCTGCCCGGGGCGCCGAGACCGCGGGCAGGTGCCGCCGACGCCTCATGGGGCGTCAGTCGTTGTCCATGACGTAGGGCATGCGTGCACGGGCTGTCAATTAACTTCATCTTCTTTCATTAGTGAGCATCAGACAGCAACCCGTCGCCAGGTGTCGAGGCGCGCATTTAACCGTTGGCGCAGATGTCCTGGATGATCTGCGGCATGAAATGTCTTGCGCGAAGCTGCGCACTGCTGCCAAATTGTTAACGCGCACAATCAAGCGCCGCTGCGATCACGGTTGTGACCAGACGAACACGCACCGGCAAACCGGTGCACATCGGTCAGGCTGGGCCGCCCCGGCCCCACCACCGGTCCGGCCTCGGCCCGACGGGTGATGGGGCCGCGGCCGGGACGGGCGCCCAGGGAGGGACCTTGGCTGACGACGCGAAACCCGCTGCACCACCGGCTACCGAAGGCAAAACCTAGACGGGAACCCGCGGG
>JBCDCF010000661.1:0-2640 GCA_039182345.1 Pseudomonadota bacterium | reverse complement strand
TCTGGAGGTCCCGTTCTCAGGCTTTCGCCTCAGAAGCCCCATCAACGCAGGCGATGTGTTCGACGAGTTCGCCGTCTTCCAAGGGGCGAGTTACTTCCGCGCCGTCGGGGCAGGGGAGACCTATGGCCTGAGCGCACGAGGCCTTGCCATCGACACCGCCCAGTCAGGCGGCGAGGAAGTAACTCGCCCCTTGGAAGACGGCGAACTCGTCGAACACATCGCCTGCGTTGATGGGGCTTCTGAGGCGAAAGCCTGAGAACGGGACCTCCAGAAGATCTTCGGGAATCACGTCGCTGGCAGGCGGGTCGAAAATGTGGCGTTCGCGGAAGGCAAGGAGCGGGCGCGCCATGTCCCCCTCCACCACATGAATGTCCACGGGCTGGGCGAAAACGAAGCCTGCGGGCATGGTCTCGTACAAGAACCCGCCGTCCTCCGACAACGGCGCGGGGAAGCCGGGCCCTGGCCTGATGGCGCGGTAGGCATTGTAGCTGAGGGCGCGCAAGGGCTCGGGCACCTGGTCGCGCCTGTCATCAAAGGCTTCGCCCGCCAACGCTTCTGCTGCGGCAAGAAGGGCGGCGCGGGAGAAGGGCACGGCCTCGCCAAATCCTGCGGGGTCGGCGCGGGCCGCCATCAGGGTGAGCGCGGGGCCAAGGCCGAAGGCAGCCGCCGCCGTTGTGGCAGCAGCGCCCAAAAACAGGTCTCTCCGGCGAATGGTCATGGCCGCACACGGCCCTGCGCACCAACGGCGCAAACGGTGCCGATCAAAGCCGCATGCCTGTGTGAGGGTGGGGCGGGCGGAACCCTACCGGCGCACCGCCAAGGCGCCGAGCGGTGGACGCGTCAGGCCTTGGCGCCAAACGCTGCGAGGATGCGCTCCACCAGCGGTGCGTCGGCGGGAGGCATCTCCACCGTGCCAAGGTCTGAGGGTTCGACGAAGCGGTAGGCGGCCACATCACGGGCTTGGAACTCTCCGGTCCAACGTCGGCATTCGTAAAGCGGCATTAAAAGATGGAAGTCGGCATATTGATGGCTAGCGAAGGCGAAAGGATGGAAATCCTGCGGCTCCGTTTTGATGCCGAGCTCTTCGTGGAGCTCGCGGGCAAGCCCCTCCTCAGGCGTTTCGCCAGGCTCCAGCTTGCCGCCGGGGAACTCCCACAGCCCCGCCATTGCCTTGCCAGGCGGGCGCTGGGTGATGAGGACGCGGCCATCCCCGTCCACCAATAGGGCGGCCACCACAAGGAGGAGCCGCCGGCCGGACGGTGCGTTCACGTGCGATAGTCGCCGTTGATGGCCACATAGGCCTTGGTGAGGTCGCAGGTCCAAACCGTGTCCTGCCCGCCGCCAAGCCCAAGCTCCACGCGAATGGCGATCTCAGGCTGGCGCATGACGGCCGCGGCCGCTTCCTCAGAGTAGTCGGGGTCGCGCTCGCCGGCCGTGGCCACCCGCACATCGCCGAACCAGATGGACAGCGCGTCGCGGTCGGCAGGTTCGCCCGCCTTGCCGACGGCCATCACCACGCGGCCCCAGTTGGCATCCTCGCCGGCAATGGCCGTTTTCACCAAAGGCGAATCGGCAATGGCGCGGGCAATGGTGCCGGCCGATGCGTCGGACATGGCGCCCGCAACGGTGACGGCAACGAACTTGGTGCACCCCTCGCCGTCTTTGACCACCAGGTGCGCCAATTCGCGCAACAGCCCGTCGAGCGCCACCTGGAAGGCCTCGGCCGCCTCGCTCCCGGCCGTCACCTCAACCCCTGACGCACCTGTCGCGGCAAGAAGGACGGTGTCTGAGGTGGAGGTGTCGCTGTCCACGGTGATCTTGTTGAAGGAGCGGGCGACACCGTCCGACAAAAGCTCCTGCAGGAAGGGGGCAGGAACGGCAGCATCGGTGGCAACGAAGGCGAGCATCGTTGCCATGTCGGGCGCGATCATCCCTGCGCCTTTGGACATTCCGTTGAGCGTGACGGTACGCCCGCCCACCTCAACCGTCCTCGTCGCAACCTTGGGGAAGGTGTCGGTGGTCATGATGGCGCGGGCCGCATCCACCCAGCCCGAGGGGGTGAGGTTCGCGGCAAGGTCGTCCATCACCGCGGCGAACTTTTCGGCCGACAGCGGTTCGCCGATCACCCCTGTGGAGGCAAGGAGGATGTCTCGCGGGCTGACCTTGAGCGCCTTTGCGGCCATGGCGGCGGACTGTTCGGCCGCCGTTCGCCCGCGCACGCCTGTGAAGGCGTTGGCATTGCCTGAGTTCACCAAAATGCCCCGCACCGTCCCGGCCCCGATGTGCTCGCGGCACCACTCCACAGGCGCAGAGGCGCACCTGGAGCGGGTGAAGACGCCTGCGACGGTGGTGCCCTCCTCAAAGGCCATCAACAAAACGTCGCGCTTGCCTGGCGTCTTGATGCCGGCCATGGCGGTGGCGAGGGAGACGCCCGCAACGGCAGGCGGCTCCTCCTGGGAAGCGGGGGCGAAAGGCGAAGGGTCGACCGTCACTGCTGGGCAGGCTCCTCGGCGGGTGCCTCTTCGGCAGGGGCCGCGTCGGCAGGGGCGGCCGGCGCTGCTGGGGCGTTGGCCTGCTCGATGGTCGCCGCATCCCTCAGCCGCGTCAATTCGCGCGCCAACAGTTCGCGGGACATGTGTT
>JBCDCF010000660.1:0-2643 GCA_039182345.1 Pseudomonadota bacterium | reverse complement strand
GAACGAGCACGCGAAGGTCCTCGACGCTGCCGAGCGCTGTTTCACCCGCTACGGCCCGCAGCGGACGTCGATGAACGACATCGCCGAGGAGGCCGGGATCTCCCGGCGCACCCTCTACCGGCTCTTCGACGACCGACCGGCGCTGATCGCCGGCCTCCTCGACCGTCGCATCCACCTCCTGCGCGAGGCCGTGAGCGAACGGCTCGCGACCATGGATGGTCTCGAGGAGGCGCTGATCGAGGGCTCGCTGTTCGCCCTCGAACACGCCGAAGCCGACGACCTGCTGCTCGAGATCGTCCGTCACGAGCAGTCCGGGTCACCGGAGCGGTTCCTGCTGCGGGTCAACGAGCGCATCGCCGCGGGCGTGGCCGCCGACTGGTCGCCGATCCTCGAGCGCGCCCGGGCCGACGGCCTGCTTCGTCCCGAGCTGACGAACGACCGGGCGGTCGAGCTGATCATGACCGTCCACGCCATCGCCCTGTTGCGCGACGACCTGGGCCGACCAGGCCGGCGCTCGGGAGCGGGCGTGGATGATGTCCACACCTTCGCGCTCCACAAGGTCGGCCAGGCGATGGGCGTTACGGCGCAGGCCCGAAATCCTCTTTGTGGCGGCAGGCATGGTGATGTGTTCGCCGCCGTAACGCTGCAATTCCTCAAGCAGCCTGCCGCCTTCCGAGACGACGATCGCCCTGTCGCCTGCCTCCACCAAAGCGGCGGCAATGTCGACGGTGGTGCGCTCCACCCCGCCGGTTTCCAGCTCCGGCACCACTTGCAAAACCGTCATGGGCCGTGTGGTCATTGGCCTTGCCGCCCCTCCTGATCGCCGCGCGCACAAAGAGGCATAAGTTGATGGATGACAACACCGCGACCCACGTCGCCGTCCCCGGCAGCGACCTCAGCCTTGCCGTGCGTGTCACCGAGGGCAAAGGGCCTGCCGTGTTCTGGCTGGGGGGCTTTCGCTCCGACATGGTGGGCGGAAAGGCCAATGCGCTTGCCCAATGGGGGGCTGCGAAGGGGCGCAAGGTGGTGCGGTTCGACTATCGCGGCCACGGCGAATCAGGCGGTGCGTTCGAGGATTTCGTCCTGTCGGACTGGTTGGACGATGCCCGCCGCATCCACGACGGTTTTCTGGGCGAGGACACCATTGCGGTGGGCTCCTCCATGGGCGGCTGGGTGGCGCTCCTCCTTGCCAAAGCCCTTGCCGATGAAGGGCGGCCTCTGAAGGGTGTTGTGCTGATTGCCCCTGCGCCAGATTTCACCGACCTTTTGATGTGGCCGCGCCTGCCGGACACCATCAAGCAGGAGGTGATGGACAAGGGCGTCGCCTACCTTCCCTCCGACTATGGCGACCCGACGCCCATCACACGGGCGCTGTTTGAGGATGGGCGCAAGCACTTGATCTTCAACGACCATCCCATAGTCACAGGCTGCCCCGTCCACATCCTGCAAGGGATCGAGGACCCCGATGTGCCCTATACCCACGCGCTCGATCTTGTCACACGGCTTGCCGCTGAGGATGTGGTCCTCACCCTCATCAAGGACGGTGACCACCGCCTGTCGCGCGATGAAGACATTGCCCGTCTGATCAGCGCTGTGGAGACTGTGGCCGGCTGATGCGGGCCGGCTCAGGGGAGAGCACGATGGGGGCACGAAGCCGCATCGAACGCGCCATGGGGATGAGCGAGACCGCCTGGGCGCGCCACACCAACCCTTGGAGCTACTGGACGCGCATCCCCATCCTGCCGCTGCTGGCGCTTGCCATCTACGCACGGGTGTGGATCGGCGCGTGGTGCCTTGTGCCCATTGCCCTTTTGTGCGCCTGGACCTTCATCAACCCGCGAGCGTTTCCCGCACCGCGCAGCTTTCACCACTACACCGCCCGGGGCGTGCTGGGCGAGCGGGTGTGGCTGGCGCGCAAACAGACCCCCATACCGTCCCACCACAGCACCGTTGCGGCGGTTTTGTCGGCGGTCTCGCTGGTGGGAGTGCTGGTGCTTGCCTATGGGCTTGTGGTGCTCGACCCCTGGGCCACCATCGCCGGCACGGTCACAGCTGTGGGCGCAAAGATGTGGTTCGTGGACAGAATGGTGTGGCTTTACGATACCGTGGGTGACGGACGGTTCATACCTCGGTCATAGTCTGTTCTGGTCGCCGGGCTGGCGGCGCATGGCGGAGCATGAGCGCAAATGGCGGTCACCATCGTGGGGATCGATCCCGGATTGCGGGCAACGGGCTGGGGCGCCATTGGCGTCGAGGGCTCCGCTTTGTCCTTCCTTGGCTCTGGCACCATCACCTCGCGCGCCAGCGATCCTCTGGCCGTGCGCCTTGCCGCCCTTTACGAAGGTCTCGGCGCCGTCCTTGACGACTTGCGGCCCGACGAGGCGGCTGTGGAGCAAACCTTCGTCTCCCGCGATGCTGTGGCAAGCCTCAAGCTCGGCCAGGCGCGCGGTGTGGCGATGCTCGCCCCCGCCGTCCAAGGGGTGAGCGTTGCCGAGTATGCCCCCAACCTCATCAAGAAGACCGTTGTGGGGGCAGGCCATGCCGACAAACGGCAGATCCGGCACATGGTGGCCATGCTCCTCCCCAAAGCGAGCGCGTGCAGCGAGCACGCCTATGATGCCCTTGCCGTTGCCATCTGCCACG
>JBCDCF010000659.1:0-2646 GCA_039182345.1 Pseudomonadota bacterium | reverse complement strand
TTGCAGGAACCGCCCTTAAGGTGGGGGGTGTCGCTCTGGTGGGCGGCCTTGCCTACAAAGCCTGGCGGGACTGGCAGGCCAACAAGGCACCGCAGCCTGGCGGTGCGGCACAGACCGCCGGCGCGCCCGTTGCGGCAGGCTCGGTCCCCTCGCTCCCTTCGCCTGAAGGAACGCCCTTTCTGCCGTCCGCACAGGCCGAGCAGGATGACCTCAGCCTTGGCCTGATCCGCGCCATGATCTCGGCGGCAAAGGCGGACGGGCACATCGACGATACTGAGCGCGAGCGCATCATCGCTCAGCTCGACGCCATTCAGATCGACGAGAGCCAGAGGGCCTTCGTGGAGGCGGAGGTGAAAAAGCCCCTCAACATCGATGAAGTGGCCAGCGCTGCCAAATCACCCGAGCAGGCGGCGGAAATCTATGCCGCATCGCTCCTTGCCATTGACGCTGAAGGGGCGGCGGAAAAGGGGTATCTGGCCATGCTTGCCGCACGGCTTCAGCTCGACCCCGACCTTGTGGCCCACCTTCACGCCAACGCGGCCGAGCTGGAGAGCGCCTGACCTCTGAGCGACCGTCAGTCCGGCCGCGCAAGGCCGAGGCGGGTGAGGATGTCGCCCGCATCGGCCTGCCAGTGGGCGAGGAGTTCGCCATTGCTGCGTCGGCGCAGGCCATAGCGCATCAGCATCGGCGCGCGGGGGGAAACGGCACGGCCGAAGCTGACGGCGACCCGTGGCCACCAATACGCCACCAACGCATTCAGTTCTGCCGGGTCGGTGCCCTTGCGCAGCATCTTCGCAACGCCTTCCTCGGCAAGCTCGGCATGGCGCGTTTCGGCGGGGGCGATGGCGCGGAAAGCCTCCGCCAGAGGCTGGTAGGAGACGTGGCGATAGTCCGACAGCTGGGCAACGACGGCGCGGCCCATCAAAAGGTTCATGACGACCGCGTCCGCCCAGCCTTCCAAAGGGTAGTTGAAGACCGCAAGGCGCATGTCTGTGGAGGAGCGTGAGGCGCCAATGTCCGCCTCGCGCGACAACCGCTCCGTCCACGGATGATGGTTGGCGTAGCGCTCGATATCGGCGCCAAAGCCGCCCATAACGGTGAGCACCTTTTCCGCATGGTCGGTCTTTTCAAGAACGATCTTTGCGGCCGCGATCCTCTCCTTCACGCCGGGGCCTTTGTTGATGACGTCGGCAAAGCCCGCCGCCCCGGCAAGCTCTGAATCCACGAATGTCGCCATCAGCCGCATCAACTCGGCGCGGTAGCGCGGCGGCACGTTTTCCGGCGAGGTGAGGACGCCGCCAGCCTCAAGATAGCGCTCGATCGACATGGGCTCAGCGTCGCTGGGCGACTGGGACAGATCCGTCATGGCCGGCTCCTACTGGTCATAATCGACAACGAGGGTGTCGGTGAGGGCATAGGACTGGCACGTCAGAACGTAGCCGCGGGCCACTTCATAGTCCTCAAGGGCGTGGTTGGCCGCCATCTCCACCTCGCCGTCCAACACCTTGGCGCGACAGGTGGAACACACGCCCGCCTTGCAGGCGAACGGCGCATCGAGGCTGTTTTGAATGGCAGCGTCCAGCACCGAGACACCCTTGTCGATGGTGATGGTGCGGCTCGCACCGTCGAGCGTCAGCGTTGCCGTTGTGGCCCCGCCCGCAGCGGTCCCTTTGTTGGAAACGGCCTTGGCCTTCGCCCGTCCCGGTTGGGCGCTCGCAAAGAGCTCGAACTTGATTTGGTCGTCGGACAGGCCGTGCCCGCGCAGGGCCGATGCGATGGCCAGCATCATCGGCTCAGGCCCGCAAATGAAGGCGGTGTCCACCGAGCCAATGTCGATCCAGTGTTTGAACAGGAGGCCGCACTTGTCCTCGTCCACACGCCCCGTGAAGAGATCAATGTCCTGGCTGTCGCTCTCCAGAATATGGATGACGTTGAGGCGACCGAGATAGGTGTTCTTCAAGTCCTCAAGGTCTTCGCGGAACATGATCGTGCTGACGGCACGGTTCGCGTAGACAAGGGTGAAGCGCGATTTCGGCTCGCGGGAGAGCACCGTCTTCAGGATGGACAGGACTGGCGTGATGCCGGAGCCGCCGGCAAAGCCGAGATAGTGCCGGCCAGCCTCAGCGTTGAGCGGTGTGTGGAAGGTGCCCATGGGGGGCATGGCTTCCAGAACGTCGCCCACTTTAAGGTCTTCGTTGGCCCAGGTGGAGAACGCGCCGCCATCCACCCTTTTGATGCCCACCTTCAACACACCCTCATCCTTGCCGGCGCAGATGGAGTAGGAGCGGCGCAGCTCCTCCCCATCGAACGCCCGGCGGAAGGTGAGATATTGTCCCTGGATGAAGTCGAAGGCCGCAGCATTATCAGGGGCCAGTGTGACGACCACTGCGTCGCGGATGGTCTTCTCGATCCCCGTCACTGTCAGCGGATGGAACCGTGCCATCTGCGCCTCCTTTCAGAAATGGCCTTTTGCCTTGCGTGAGGACGCCCTTGTGAGAGGCGTCTCGGTCACGCGCGTCATTGGTGTGTGAAGGATGGTGTTCGCGGGGCGGCCGATGGGGGCAGTGCCAAGCCTCTCCCGCCTAAGCCCCAGTGTCCCGCGGAGCGTGGCTCGCCTCAAGGCACGCTGCGCTCTTCGGCCTTGAC
>JBCDCF010000658.1:0-2653 GCA_039182345.1 Pseudomonadota bacterium | reverse complement strand
AGCGCCAGGATTGGCCATGTTCAGCATCACCTTGGTGCGGGTCTCTTCAAGGCTTGCAAGCTCCACGGTGGAGCGGGTGATGGTCGCCGCGCCTTCAAAGACAGCGCCAACGTCCCCGCCAGCGCACGACAGCGTGATCGACTGGCCGGTGTGGAGCCGCTCGGTGGCATCGCCCGTGCCCACAATGGCCGGAAGCCCCAACTCGCGGCTGACGATGGCCGCGTGGGAGGTGCGGCCGCCATGGTCGGTGATGATGCCGGCCGCCCGCTTCATGATGGGCACCCAGTCAGGGTCCGTGATGCGGGTCACAAGGATCGACCCATCCACGAACCGCTCCAGATCGGCCACATCCTCAATCAGGCAGACTTCTCCGGTCACCGCCGCAGCGCCAACGGCAAGGCCTTCCACCAGCACCTTGCCTTCCCCCTCGACGCTGTACTGGGAGAGGACGCCCTGGTCTTCGCGCGAGCGCACGGTCTCGGGCCGCGCCTGGACAATAAAGAGGGGCCCATCCTCGCCATCGCGGGCCCATTCGATATCCATCGGGGTGGCGTAGTGGGTTTCGATGCGCATGGCCCAACGTGCAAGGGTCATGATCTCATCATCGCTCAGCACAAACTGGCTGCGCTCGCGCCGGCTCGTGGGCACGGTGCGCGTGCCCTTGCCGTCGGCGCCGTAGATCATCTTCACGGCCTTCTTGCCGCGCGCCTTTTCAACGATGGGCACCTTGCCGTCAGTGCCTAGAAGCGGCTTGAAGACGGCGTATTCGTCCGGGTCCACGACACCCTGCACCACCGTCTCGCCCAAGCCCCAGGCGGCGTTGATGACGACCACCTTGTCGAACCCGCTTTCAGGGTCGATGGAGAACATCACCCCCGATCCGCCTGTGTCGGAGCGCACCATCACCTGCACGCCCACCGAAAGCGCCACCTTCTCGTGCTCAAAGCCCTTGGCTTCGCGGTAGCTGATGGCCCTGTCGGTGAACAGGGAGGCATAACAGGCCCGCGCCGCATCAAGGAGCGCGCGGTCGCCCACAACATTGAGATAGGTTTCCTGCTGGCCGGCAAAGCTTGCATCCGGCAGGTCTTCCGCGGTGGCACTGGAGCGCACGGCAACGGCAATGTCGTCCGTCCCCATGGCGCGGGCAAGGTCGCGGTAGGCGGCAAGGATGGCGTCGGCCATTTCCTGTGGCCAGCGGGCTTTCAAGATGAGCTCGCGAATGGCCAGCCCCGTCTGGGCAAGGGTCGCCTCGCCGTCGGACAAGGCTTTGAGGCGCTCCTTGATGGGCGCGTCCAATCCGTTGTCGGTCAAGAACTGGCGGAAGGCATCGGCGGTGGTGGCAAAGCCCGGCGGCACGCGAATGCCCTCGCCGGTCAAGGTCTGCGTCATCTCCCCCAGGGACGCATTCTTCCCGCCCACGATCGCCACATCGCCACGCGAACAGTTTTGAAACGGCCGTACGAAGCGTCCATCTGACATGCTTAGCTCTCCCCCATGGTCAAGCGCACGCGCCCCGTCCAGCCCACCCGGCCGGTTGAGGTGTGCACCACATCAGTTGTCGCCAATCGCGACCGGCAACGGATTGACTTCGATCAACCAAGAGGTGCGGTTTCGGGCTTCAAACGCTGGATTTGATCGTCAGCGGCTCTACACAAGGTGGAAGCAAGGCGCGAACACAACGGGGGCATGCCCATGACGGCCGACACCACGCCCAAGGCAGCACACCCCCTCAACACCCGCCCCACCCCCTTCACCCACACCCAGGACAGCGCCTACTCCACCCCCTGGAGCCGCAAGTCGCTCCTGGCCAAAGCCCTGTTCGACGTGGTGTGGATGGTGGCCTGCCGTTGGACCCCGCGCCCCATGAAGGGCTATCGCAACGCGGTCCTAAAGGCGTTCGGGGCAAAGATTGAAGGGGCAGCCTTTGTGGACGCATCGGCCCGCATCCACTTCCCATGGCAGCTCGTCCTGAAAGACAGGGCCTGCATTGCCAAGCGTGTGGACGTCTACAACCTTGCCACCATCACCTTGGAAGCGCGCAGCACCGTTGCCCAGGACACCATGCTGTGTTGCGGCACCCACGATTTCGCAAGCCCAAAGCTTGAACTGATGACCGCCCCCATCGTCATCGGCGAGGATGCGTTTGTGGGGGCGCGCGCCATCATCCTGCCAGGGGTGCGTGTGGCCGATCGTGCCATCGTGGGGGCAGGTGCTGTCCTGTCGGGTCCCACGCAGGCAGGCATGGTCTATGCCGGCAACCCCGCCAAGCAGGTGGGCGAGCGACGGGCCCGCGCCAAAGCGTAATTGTGGTGGTCTTGGGCGCAATGGCGCCGCTTGCCATCATCCGGTCATACAGATCCGGCAACCATCGGTTGGAATGCGCGCCAACTCGCGCGCCCTGCCCTGTGATGGAGATGCCATTGGCCCTGCCCTGCAAAGGACCCGCCCCGTGCCCCAAGGCGCTGCGGCCATGACGCGGGAGGGAGCGACCCTTCCTGTTACCGTCGTGGTGCCTGTGAAGAATGAGGAGGCGAACCTTCGCAGCTGCCTGTCGCGCCTGTCGCGGTTCGGGGAGGTGGTGGTGGTGGATTCAGGCTCCACCGATGCCACGGTTGCCATTGCCGAGCAGATGGGCGCCCGTGTCATCGGGTTT
>JBCDCF010000657.1:0-2657 GCA_039182345.1 Pseudomonadota bacterium | reverse complement strand
TTGAAACATAGCCCTAGTACGTGTGGGCCATAGGCCAATGGGTCGGGGACGACGCGCTTTTGACAGGTTCCGTTCGGCGTTCACATGGTCTAGAACACCGACACATTGGGGCGTAGCCAAGCGGTAAGGCAGCGGTTTTTGGTACCGCCATGCGCTGGTTCGAATCCAGCCGCCCCAGCCAACCTCACCCAACAGCGTGTGATGATCAGCCGGCCTCGGCGCGCGCCTCCTCAGCGGCGGTTCTGGCCAGCAACACCTCCTTCAGGGCGAACGCGGCACGCATGAGGGCGCGGGTGTAGTCCGTGCTCGGGTTGTCGAAGATGGCATCCGTCGGACCGTGCTCCACAATGGCGCCATCGCGCATCACCATCACCGTGTCGGCAAGGGCGCGGATCACGGCAAGGTCGTGGCTGATGAAGACGTAGCTCAGTCCCCGTTCCGCTTGGAGGGTGCGCAACAGCGCCACAATCTGCTTTTGCACCGAGCGGTCCAGCGCCGATGTGGGCTCATCAAGGACAATCACCTTCGGCCGCAGGATCAGCGAGCGGGCAATGGCAATCCTCTGGCGCTGCCCGCCCGAGAACTCGTGGGGGAAGCGGTTGCGCCACCCTGGCTCCAGCCCCACTTCGGCAAGCGCCGCGTCGGTGCGCACCATACGTTCGGCACTGGAGAGCTGCGGCTCGTGTACCCTCAAACCCTCGGCGATGATCTCGCCCACCGTCATCCGCGGGCTGAGGGAGCCGTAGGGGTCCTGAAACACCATTTGAAGGGCCCGGCGAACCGGTTGGAGGTCGCCCCGCGATAAATCGCTGATCACCTCGCCCTCAAACACCACCCGCCCTGTGCCCGGCAAGAGCTGAACCAGCACCCGCCCGAGGGTGGACTTGCCGGACCCCGATTCGCCCACAATCCCCAAGGTCTGCCCTTGTTGAAGGGAAAGTCTGACATCGCGCACCGCATGCACCGTGTGGGCTGGGCGCCTGAAAAGGCTACCGGGGACGGTGAAATCCACGTGGACGGCGTCAGCGGTCAAAAGCACGGGGGAGGCGGGGTCCACAGCATCCTTGCGTCCTTCAGGCTCCGCCGAGAGGAGCATTTTTGTATAGTCCTCCTGCGGGGAGGCGAAGATGCGCGCAGTCGGGCCGCTTTCCACCACCTCGCCGCCGCGCAAAACGTAGACGCGGTCGCAGAACGCCTCGACGATCCCAAGGTCATGGGTGATGAAGACGATCGCCATGCCAAGGCGGGTCTGAAGGTCGGCCAACAGCGCCAGGATTTCGGCCTGAATGGTGACGTCGAGGGCCGTGGTGGGCTCATCGGCAATCAGAATTTCGGGGTCGTTGGCGAGCGCCATTGCAATCATCACACGCTGGCGCTGGCCTCCCGACAACTCGTGCGGGTAGGCCGACACACGGTCTTCAGCGTCAGGCAGCTGGACGAGGTGGAGAAGTTCCACCACACGCCTGCGGGCGGCGCGCTCCGACAAACTCTTGTGCACCATCAAGGGTTCGGCGATCTGCCGGCCGATGGTGTGGAGGGGGTCCAGCGAGGTCATGGGCTCCTGAAAGATCATGGTGATTTTCGCGCCGCGGATGCGGTTGAGCTGATGCTGGGAGAGGCCGAGCAACTCCTTATCGCCAAACTGGACCGAGCCTGTGGCGCCACCGTTGCTGGCAAGAAGGCCCATGGTCGCCATCATGATCTGGCTCTTGCCCGAGCCCGATTCGCCCACGACGGCGACGCTCTCGCCAGGGTGCACTTCAAGGCTGACCCCCCGCACCGCCTCCACAGGGCCGTCTTCTGTGCGGAAGGTGACCGCAAGGTCTTTGATGCTGAGGAGGGCGAGAGCACTCACCTCAGCGGTCCTTGGGGTCGAGGGCATCGCGCAACCCGTCGCCAAGGAAGTTGAGAGCAAACAGTAGGACCGTCAGCGCCAGCGAGGGGAAGATCAGCATCGACGGCGCGTCGCGAAGGTTGCGCGAGCCTTCGGCAATCAGCACCCCAAGGCTGGTCAGAGGCTCCTGCACCCCAAGCCCCAGAAAAGACAGGAAGCTTTCCAGCAAAATCACCTTCGGAATCAACAAGGTGACGAACACGATCACAGGGCTCAACACGTTGGGGATGATGTGCCGGCGCACAATGTCCCGCGAGGGGACGCCAAGGGCCTCGGCGGCCGCCACGAACTCGCGCCTTCGCAGCGACAGGGTTTGCCCGCGCACGATCCGGGCCATGTCCAGCCATTCCACCGCCCCGACGGCGATGAACATCAAGACGATGTTGCGCCCGAAAAACACCACCAGGATGATGACGAAAAAAATGAACGGCAGCGAGTAGAGAACATCCACCACCCGCATCATCAGGTTGTCGATGCGCCCGCCCAAAAACCCTGCCGTCGCCCCGTACACGACGCCGATGACAAGGGCGACGCTTGTGGCAAGGGCCGCAATCATCAACGAAATGCGGATGGAGACGAAAATGCGCGAGACAAGGTCGCGCCCGTTGGCATCGGTACCGAAGAGGAACCACAGCCGCGCAACGTCCGCCTCAAGGACAGCGCTTTGCCCGTCGCGATGAAAATCCTCACGATTAGGGAAATGGCAAGTGCGATCGCAACCAGCTTCAGGTTTTCACGGACTGTCTGCCCCCAGGACTTTTTG
>JBCDCF010000656.1:0-2661 GCA_039182345.1 Pseudomonadota bacterium | reverse complement strand
CCCACATCGAGGAACACGGGCTCGCCCGCCTCCATCACCCTCTGGCCGGGTGTGGCATGCTTGATGCCCGCATAGTGGCCGCTGGACACGGCGGTGGGGAATGCCTCGCTCGCCCCGCTCTCGGCGATGATGGCCGCGGCAATGGCGCCAATCTCCGCCTCCGTCTTGCCAGGCTTGATGGCCGCGATCATGGCCGTCAGCGCCCTGTCGGCAATGGCGCAGGCCTCCTTCAACACCGCCACCTCCGCTGGGGACTTGAAGGCCCGCGCCTGCCCCACCGCATCGCTCGGCAAAAGGATGGCGCCGCTCTGATCAAGCTGTGCCCAAAGGGCTCGCGGCATCAGGTGCGCATCGCTCACCCCCACACTCGTGCCAGAGGACAGGCGTGCAGCGGCAAGGCTTGCCACCTCCTCGAAAGGCGCGCCGTAGGTGGGGCCGAGGGAGACCACAACGTCAGCAACCCGGCACGTCCAGATCATGGAGTGCATGGGCTCGCCATGGAGCACACCGTCGGTGAAGAGCGTCGCATGGTCTTCGGTCAGCAAGAGGATGTGCTTGCCAAAGACCGCCTGAAAGCCCGTCAAATACTCAATGGCCGGCGACCGCCCCTCGCCGAAGACGATAAGCGCGCTCAGCCCTTCTGCCGCCATGGTCGCTCTGACGGTGGCCGCACGGCGGGCATACTCGTCATCGTGGAAGGCATTGCGTGCGTAGCGGGCGCGCGCGGAAAGGTCGAATGGAACGGCCGGAACGCCAGACATTGTGTCTCCTTGCCTCAAGGTGCGTCGGTGACTGTGCCGTTTTGTCGCCGGCCTGGAAAGCACCACAGCCACGGGCGCTTTTGCCCACACTGCGTCTGCTGGCCATCTGCCTTGGTTTCACCCATCATCAGCCACACAAAAGGCAGGAGGATGACCATGGCCTTACGATCGGTGCTTGCCACAGCGCTCATTCTTGGGGGCGCTGCCACCGCACCCGCTCTTGCCTGCCAGTACGACGGGGTGCGCGGCTACCACAATCCGCGCGGCAACGAGTGCCGCTCCGCCTACCGTTTCACCGCCAATGAGGTGAACGGCAGCATCACCTTCCAAAGTGACGGGCGGCGTTGGTTCTGGAGCCTGACCGGCCAGGGGGACGACCTGTCCTACCGTTTGACCGGCCTCAACCCGCCCTCCCAATCGGGTCTTTCGGGTGAGATGTACCCTGCGCCAGGCGACCCCGTGATCCGCGGCGACATCAACTCAGGCTATTGCGGGTCGGGCTACATCACGCTGACACGTATCCCTGGCACCTGCCACGATGCGCGCCCCAATCCGCCTGTCCAGCCGCCCACCACGGTGGGGCGACCAGGCCAGGGCCCTGGCATTGATCCAGGCAGCCAGGGGGGCGTCCTGCCGGTGTCCGGCCGCTCGCTGGGTGGGATCGTGCGCTCAGGCCCCTCCATCAACGCACGGCGGGTGACGAGCCTGCGCGAAAATCAGCGCATCACCATCGTGGAGGACACGGGGGTGCGCATGAACGACTTCAATTGGTTCAGGATCCGTTGGCGCGGCGGCGAAGGCTACCAGTGGGGCGGAATCATGTGCGCCGATACGGAAATGAGCTGGATCTTCGTCTGCCGAAACTGATGCGGCAGGGGTATGCCGAGGCCATTAGCTATACCAAAGATTGCGGCGGATCGCCGCAAGACACACCCTGTCATGACGTGGCTGCAACCTCGCCTCCCCCTGAGAGGCAACAGCCAAGAACAGACGCTGCCGCACCGTCCCCCCGCCCAGAAGTCAGCTGCCCATGGGCGTCCACCCAAAGGCGAATGGCCGCCAAATCGCCCGTCGCAGCCGCGTGACCTGCCCGCACGAGGGCCATCATCGCAGCCCTCTCCTGGTAAAGACACTCCAGCATATAGGCGGCATCTCCCACACTCAGCTCGTCGGACACCACAGGCAGCGCACACGCATCACGGATGGTGTTGAACGTTGCCAGATGGTCTCTCAGCATCCCCTTCATCGCTTCTACCTCGAATTGCTTGACGCTATGATTAAACCATAGACCGTGCAATCAATGAGCGCATTACCCCCATTTGGGGGAGCTTGCCAACCAACGGCACAACCGCCCGCACACCAGGCACACACCTGCACACTTGAACAGCTTATCAATTTAAGGTAGCAACATACTGCTTTGCCGTCGGCCGGGGTGTTCTGGAGTCGGTTGTCCGGTCAGGGCTTGTGGGTGGGCGATCGGCTGCGGGGACGGAAGGCGCCCTTGGCACGGGCGCCTGTCCCACCCCGGCCCCGCCCTGCCGCCCTGTCAGGCATGGCGGTCGGCCCACGACGAAGCGTATTGGCAACGGTGGCCGACGATGCGGAAAGACGAGTTGGACGCGGCGTTCGACGATCAGGGCGAAGCGGCCGTGTTCGACCAGGCCTTGGAAGACGCCGTCAATTGCTCAGCCAGCGAAACGCGCGATGCGGCCCTTGCCATCATCGCCGAAGCGCGCGGCCTCAACCGCGCCATCAAGGCCGTCCGCACCCTTTATCGCGCCAAACACATGACGTACGTGGCCGCCCGTTACGGCCACGAGCCGCAAAAAGACCCTTTCGTCAAAACCACCTACCCGCCCCTGTGGTTGGTGCGCTACCTCATGCGCCAATACTGGCGGGT
>JBCDCF010000655.1:0-2663 GCA_039182345.1 Pseudomonadota bacterium | reverse complement strand
GTCAACAGAAAAATGTCTATAAATTCTTGTATCAATCCAGCTGTTGTCACCTATTCTTGGCGTGCGCATAGCCAGCGCAGCGCGGAGGGCACATGGACGACACCGAGGGGAAGGTCATGGTGATGGCAGAGAGTCTCTCGGCGCTCGGTGCGGAGATGCGCGCGCTGCGCAAGGTCAGGCAGCTCACCCTAAAGGCGCTCAGCGACAGCACAGGTCTGTCCCTCAGCCACCTCAGCGCGGTGGAGCGCGGCACCTCGCAACCGTCCATGGACGCCCTTCACACCATTGCGCAGGCGCTGGGGGTGTCGCCCGACTGGTTTTTCGCCCGCCGTCCGGGTGAAGGGCCTTTGGAGCGCGCGTTCGTGGTGCGGGCCCCGAACCGGCGCAACCTCAACAACCTTTATGGGCAGGAGGCCGGTGAACTGGGCTATACCGACGAACTCCTCTCAAGCTCCATCGGCGGCCGCTTCTACATGGGGATCGCGCACTTCGCCCCCCATTCGGACGGTCCCGAGCGCCCCCTTCTCAGCCACGAAGGCGAGGAGCACGGTCTGGTGGTGGAGGGCGAGATCGAAATGCAGATGGGCGAAGAAACCGTGACCCTTCGCACAGGGGACAGCTATGCCTTCGCCGGCTCCATCCCCCACCACACCCACAACCGCACCGACCGGCCGGCAAAGCTGATCTGGGCGGTGAGCCCCGTGGTTATTCCTAAGGACATCGTCCACGACGTGGCACGGCCCACGAAGACCCGGTCAGGGGGCCGCTGATGCGGGACGATCCGCTCCTGTCCCCCTTCACGCTCAAGCACCTGAGACTGAAGAACCGTCTGATGACGAGCGCGCACGAGCCGGCCTACCCCGAAGACGGGATGCCGAAGGCGCGCTACAGGGCCTATCACGAGGCGCGGGCCCGTGGCGGTCTTGCGCTCACCATGACGGCAGGGTCTGCGGTGGTGAGCCGCTCATCCCCACCCGCCTTCAACAACGTCCTGGCCTACAAGGACGAGGTGGTCCCCTGGCTCGCCGAGCTCGCGAGCGCCTGTCACGCCCATGACTGCCGCGTGATGATCCAGCTGACGCACCTTGGCTGGCGATCGCGCTGGGACTGGGGCGACTGGCTGCCCTCCCTTGCCCCAGGCCCCCACCGCGAACCCGCCCACCGTGCCGCGCCAAAGGTGATGGAGGGCTTCGACATTGACCGTGTCGTTGCCGACTATGCCGATGCCGCCGAGCGGATGAAGGCGGCCGGGCTCGATGGCATCGAGCTTGAGGCGTACGGCCACCTTCTGGACGCCTTTCTCTCAGGCCACCTCAACCACCTCGATCCTCCCTATGGCGGGCCGACGGTGGAGGCGCGCATGGCCGTTCCCATCAAGGTGCTGTCGGCGATCCGTGCGCGGGTCGGCCCGGATTTTATTGTCGGCATTCGCCTGACGGCCGATGACAAGCAGGACGGCGGCATCAGCGAGGCGGACGGGCTTACCATCTGCCGCCGTCTGCGCGACGACAAGCTGGTGGACTTTATCAATGTCATCCGCGGGCGGATCGACACCGATGCCACCCTCACCGAGACAATCCCTGTGCAGGGGATGGCGAGCGCCCCCCACCTCGACTTTGCCGGCAAGGTCCGCGCCGAAATCGGCCTGCCCACGTTCCATGCGGCGCGGATTTCCGACGTTGCGACGGCCCGGCACGCCGTCGCCAACGGCCTCCTCGACATGGTGGGAATGACCCGCCCTCACATGGCCGACCCCCACATCGTCAAGAAGATCACCGAGGGGCGGGAAGAGGCAATCCGCCCATGCGTTGGTGCGAACTACTGTCTGGACCGCATCTATGCCGGCAACGCAGCGCTGTGCATCCACAACCCCGCTACGGGGCGCGAACTCTCGATGCCGCATGACATCCCCCGCGCCGCGACACCGAAGCGCGTGGTGATTGTCGGCGCCGGCCCTGGAGGGCTGGAGGCCGCCCGCGTGGCAGCGGCCCGGGGACACGAGGTGATTGTGTTCGAGGCGGCCAACGAGGCGGGGGGCCAGATCCGCCTCACCGCCTTTTCAGACCGGCGGCGCGAGATGATCGGCATTGTCCAATGGCGCCTTGCCCAATGCGACGCCCACGGCGTCACCGTGCGCTACAACACCCTTGCCGAAGCCGACGACGTGATGGGCGAAAGGCCAGACGTGGTGGTGATTGCAACGGGCGGCCTGCCGGAGGTCAGCGTCCTTGAGGAAGGCAACGCGCTCGCCGTGACTGGCTGGGACATTCTCACCGGCGACGCCAAACCTGGTGAGGATGTCCTCATCTATGACGAGGCCGGCGACCATGTGGGCTTGCAGGCCGCCCACGCCATCGCAGCCTCTGGAGGTGCGGTGGAGGTGATGACGCGGGACCGCACCATTGCCCCTGAAGTGATGGGGATGACCCTTACCACCCACCTGCGCCAACTGCAGGACAAGCAGGTGACACTCACCGTCACGCGCCGTCTCATCGGCCTTGCACGTGACGGCAACAAGATTGCCGCCCGCATTGGTTCCGATTACAGCAAGAAAGAAGACATTCGCACGTACGATCAAGTGGTGGTCAACCAAGGGGCAACGCCTTTGGCAGACCTTTACTTCGACCTCAAACCCCACGCCTCCAACGCGGGGGAGATTGACG
>JBCDCF010000654.1:0-2668 GCA_039182345.1 Pseudomonadota bacterium | reverse complement strand
GACCTTGTGGCCGCCCATGACGTTGTCTTCAACACAGGCCATGTGAGCGGGCCTGAGGCGGTGCGCCTTGCCGAGGAAGCGCGCAAACGGGGCGTCACCCGCGTCCTCGTCCCCGCAAGCCACTATGACGGGCAGACGGTGGCCGCGCTGACGGCAGTGGACGCGATGGTGGAGTTCTCGTTCTTCTTCGTCAGCCACGCCACACAAGCCGGCCTCACCCATGTGGATGCCGAGCGCCACACCGTGACGCCTGTGACGGGAGGGGAGATGGCCGCCCTCATCGCCGCCGCCCCGTCAGATCAGGTGGTGCTCTCCAGCGACTGCGGTGTTGCCCTTCTGCCCCCGCCTGTCGAGGGTTTGCGGGCGTTCCTTCTGTTGCTTGAGGCCTGCGGCGTCTCCCGCAAGGCGCTGGCGAGGATGGTGCAGACGAACCCCAAACAGCTCTTCGGCCTATGAGGGGTGCCGCGCCTGGTGAGGTGCAGACGGTCCTCGGCCCCATCGCGCCGGAGGCCCTCGGCCTCACCCTCATGCACGAGCACCTTTTGTGCGATGTGACGCCGCCCGACCTTGCCCGCCAAGCCCTGCCGCGGGTGGAGGTGACGCTGCAAAACGTCCACGCCATCCGCTACGGCTGGGTGGAGCACTACGGCAACCACATCCTCGACAACCCCGCCGAGATGACCGAGGAGGCCGCCCTTTTCGCCAAAGCCGGCGGCGGCACCATCGTCGACGTCACCATCAAGGGCATCGCGCCGGACCCTGCAGGCCTTGCGACCGTCGCAAGGGGCTCTGGGGTGAACGTGGTGGCAGGGGTCGGCCACTACATCGAAGCCTACTCGGGCGAGACCATCGGCGAACGAAGCGCAGAGGCACTGGCAGAGGAGATGATCGACGCCTTCCACAACGGCTGGGAGGGTGTGCGGCCTGGCATCATCGGCGAGATCGGCGTGTCGGACCCATGGGCGGCGCGTGAGAAGCGGGTGATGGAGGCTGCCGTCATCGCCCAGAAGGCGACAGGGCTTGCCATCACCGTCCACCCAGGGCGGGAGGCGGACTCGCCCCTTCGTGTGGTGGACTTTGTCGGCGAGCGGGGCGGCGACATCTCACGCCTCATCATCGGCCACCTGGACCGAACCCTGTTCGATGCCGACGCCGTGCTTGCCCTTGCGCGCACAGGGGTGGTGATGGAGTGGGATTTCTTCGGGATCGAGTCCAGCCACTACCCGTTCGCGGCCATCGACCTTCCCAATGACGGGGCGCGTCTCAACCTGATCCGTGCGGCGCTCGATGCCGGATTTGGCGATCAAGTCTTGATGTCGCAGGACATTTGCACCCTCACACGGCTCGCCCGCTATGGCGGCCACGGCTACAGCCACATTCCCCGCGACGTGGTGCCCATGATGACCCGCAAAGGGTTTGGCGCCGATGAAATCGAGACGATCCTCGTCAAGACGCCCGCACGGCTCCTAGCCCGCGCCGGCTGACGCCCTTTCGGCGCGCGCAATCTCAAGGTCGTTCCACACGTGCTGCTCGACGATCTTGCCGTCCACCAGGCGGAACACATCCACATAGCGGATGCCCTCGAACGGGGCGCCATCGGGCCAGACGCCGTGCAGGGTGCCTGAGACCGTCACCACCTCGCCGTCCTCGGCAGGGGCCACATCGAGGCGCGTGAAGGTCTTCCCCACCCTCTGGTAGCGCGGCTTTGCCCAGGCGATCAGCTCGTCCAGCGAGGCAAGGTGCACGTTGCCGGGGAACACCATGGCGAACCCCGCCCCAAGGTGGCTGCGCGCACGGTCGAGGTCGCGCGCCTCCATGGCGGCCAGAAAGTCGCGCACCACATCGCCAGCATTCATCGGTCAGTTTCCAAGGCTAGGCAGCCACAAGGCAAGCTGCGGGAAGGCCACCAGCAATAAGACGAGGACGAGGATGCAGCTGATGAAGGGGAAGCCTGCAAGGTAGATGTCGCGCATGGTGGTTCCAGGCGGCGCGACCCCTTTCATGACGAACAGTAAGAGCCCGAACGGCGGCGTTGTGAAGGAGATTTCCAGCGCCAGAAGGACGATCAGACCGAACCATATGGGGTCGAAGCCAAGCTGCGCGGCAAGGGGGAAGAAGATGGGCACGGTCAGAAGCATCATGGACAGCTGATCCATGAACATGCCCAGCAACAACAAGATCAGGAACATCACCGCCAGCATGGTGTAGGGCCCCGCCTCCATGGAGGTGGCCCAGCGGATGAAGCCTGACGAGGCGCCCGAAAACGCCAAGAGCTGCGAGAACGTGGCCGACCCGAAGATGATGAGGAAGGCCATCAGAGTCACCTTCAGCGCACCTTTGCAGGCGGCCACGAAGGACTTGATGGTCAGGCAGCGATAGATCGCCGCCAGCACAAGGACGCCGAAGCAGCCGAAGGCCGCTGCCTCCGTTGGCGTTGCCCAGCCTGACACCATCACGGTGATGACGAGCACCACGACGGCAATCATCGGCATCAGCTCCACCACGAAAATGGTGAGGCGCTCCTTCCAGGCCATCTTCACCACATCGTAGGCGGGCGCGGAGTCGGGGTTGATGCGCGCCAGAATGAAGATCAGCAGCGCATAAAGCCCTGCAAGGATCAGCCCTGGGATGACGCCAGCAATCAACAGAGCGCCCACATCGATCCGCG
>JBCDCF010000653.1:0-2674 GCA_039182345.1 Pseudomonadota bacterium | reverse complement strand
CTGTTGTCGGCATGGGTGGCTGGAAGCGTCTCGTACCACTTGGTGGCATCGGTGCCGAGGGCGGCGGCCCAAAGCCGGCAACAGGCCCCACAACTGGCCGCGCGGCCACGTCCTTGGCGGCACGTCAGCGCTGAACGCAATGATCTACGCCCGCGGCCACCGGTCCGACTTTGAAAGCTGGGCCTCGATGGGTGCCAAGGGATGGTCCTACGAGGACGTTCTGCCCTTCTTCATTGAGATGGAGACCTTTGAGCCGGGCGGAGAAAACCGCGGCGATTCCGGCCCCCTCTTCATCACCCAGCCTGAGGACGAACTGAAGCACGAAGGCGCAACCGCATTCATGAATGCCTGCGCAGAGCTTGGCTATAAGGAAACGCCGTCCATCAATTCAGAGCGCATGTCCGGCCAGGCGTGGGTGGACTTCAACATCCGCGATCAGCGGCGCCAGTCTGCCGCCACCGCCTTCCTGCGGCCCGTCATGGACAAGGGCAATGTGACCGTGCTGACCGATGCGCCTGTCACGCGGCTGAACTTCGATGGCGAGCGGTGCACCGGCGTCACCTATCTTCACAACGGTGAGCCTGTCACGGTGACGGCCACCAGCGAGACAGTGCTTTGCGCCGGCAGCATCGACAGCCCGCGGCTCTTGATGGTCTCGGGCGTCGGCATTGCCAACGACCTTTCGGCGCTGGGGATCGATGTGGTGTCCGACCTGCCTGTGGGTGTGGGCCTTCAGGACCACATCCTCGGCGCAGGGGTGAACTACGAGGCGTCAGGCCCCGTCCCCGTCAGCCACTACAACCACTCCGAAGTCTATATGTGGGAGCGGTCCGACAGTGCGCTGCGCTCGCCCGACATGATTGCGCTTTACGTGTCGGTGCCCTTCGCATCCACAGGCCACAAGCTCGACTACCAGGACGGGTACTGCATCCTCTCAGGGGTGGCGACGCCGCAATCGAGGGGCTTCGTGAAGCTTGCGTCGGCCGACATCAACGACGCGCCGATCATCGAGACGAACTATCTGGCCGAGGAACAGGACTGGCGAAGCTATCGCCGTGCCACCGAGTTGTGCCGCGAAATCGGTGCGAGCGACCACTACGCGCCGCTGCGCAAACGCGAGACGCTCCCGCAGAAGGATGGCGACCTCACCGACGCAGAATGGCGCGAGTTTCTGGCCGCCTCGGTCAACACCTACTTCCACCCCACGTCCACCTGTCAGATCGGCAAAGTGGTCGACCCTGAATTGCGCGTGATGGGCGTGGAAGGCCTTCGCGTCGCCGATGCTTCGGTCATGCCCCACATCACCACGTCCAACACCAATGCACCCTCGATGATGATCGGCTGGCGCGCAGGCTCAATGATCGCCGGTCTGGTGTGATCTTAAAGGCTTGAGATCGTGCTGCATCCGCAAGGGCGCAGCACGATGGAACGGACCGCGGGTTTTGCGCCGCCCATCGATACGCCTCAGGTCGGCGCGTGACGCAAGATCGGCCTGTGCCGGCCGCGCCATGCCGCCGGCCCCAAGACATGGATCGAGGCACCACGGGCATCCACGGCAACGCTCACAGGCATGTCCTCCACCTCGAACTCGCGGATCGCCTCCATGCCAAGATCCTCGAAGGCGAGCATGCGGGCAGAGCGGATGGCGTGGGCGACCAGAACCGCAGCACCGCCAACGGCAATCAGATAGGTTGCGCCGTGCTTGGCGATCTCGGCAACGGCCTCAGGACCACGCTCCGCCTTGCCGATCATCGACAACAACCCCTCGCTCAACAGCGCGCCCGTAAAGCGGTCCATGCGCGTGGCTGTGGTGGGTCCTGCCGGCCCGACCACCTCATCGCCTGTGGGATCGACGGGGCCGACATAGTAGATGATCCGGCCTTCCAGCGAGACAGGCAGCGCTTCCCCGCGAGCCAACATGTCCACCATGCGCTTGTGGGCTGCGTCTCTGCCGGTCAGGATCTTGCCGGACAGGAGCAGCGTTTCACCGGGTGTCCACTCAGCCATCTCCTCGCGCGTCAGACGATCGACGTTGACCCGGCGCAACCCCTCCTTAGGACCGATCCCGTTGATCTTGGGCCAATCGCTGAGCGTTGGCGGCTCAAGAAAAGAAGGGCCGGTGCCGTCAAGGGTCACCTTTCCATGCCTGTTGGCAGCGCATTGGGGCATCAAGGCAACGGGCTTAGAGGCGGCGTGTGTGGGATAGGTGGCCACCTTCACGTCCACAACTGTGGTCAGCCCGCCAAGACCCTGCGCCCCGATTCCGAGCGCATTGATCCGGTCGTAGAGCGTAAGCCTCAGATCCTCTTCGCGGTTTGCCGGCCCGCGGCGGAGGAGGTCGCTCATGTCGATCTCTTCCATCACTACCTTTTTGGCGAGGACCATGGCCATTTCCGCACTGCCGCCGACGCCGATGCCGATGACGCCCGGGGGGCACCAGCCGGCCCCAAGGGTCGCCACGGTCTCCACCACCCAATCGGCCACATCCGCCGAAGGGTTCAGCATGGCGTACCGCGCTTTGTTTTCCGACCCACCGCCTTTTGCAGCGATCAAAAGCTCCAGTGTTCGGCCGGGCCCCACCTCCACGTGGGTCACAGCCGGCGTGTTGTCGCCTGTGTTGCGGCGCTCGAAGATCGGGTCGTCCACCATGGACGCGCGCAAGGGGTTGCCCTCG
>JBCDCF010000652.1:0-2676 GCA_039182345.1 Pseudomonadota bacterium | reverse complement strand
CCTGTGATCATGACCTTGATCACCATTGGCGCAGGGCTTGTGCTGTTTGCCGTCTATGGGCGGCTGCGGCGCGGCATCGAGGCTGCCCTTACCGCCATCGGCTGGGGGCCGGACAAGGGGTTCGACCAGGTGGTCTCCTCCCTCGTGCGTGCGGCCATGGCCATCACCAAGGTGGTCCAGCCGGGCAGCATGACCGTCTATATGCGCATCACCTTCATTTTGATTGCCGTTGCCCTTTTCGTGCCGCTCGTCATGGACGGTCTGCCCTCGCTTGTGTTCGTGGGCGAGATGGCAGAGCCCGTCTACTGGATCGTGCCGTTGATTGCGGTGTCCGGCCTGTGGATCGTGGTGATCGCCAAGTCCCGCGTGGTGGCCATCGTCTCCCTTGGCGTCCAAGGCGTCATGGTGGCGTTGATCTTCATGCTCTACGGCGCGCCGGATCTGTCCTTCACACAGTTCATGGTGGAGACGCTGTCGGTGGTCATCCTCGCCCTTGTGATGACGCGGCTTGAACTGCGGGCCAGCGACCATCGCATGGGCTTTGCCAAGGTCCGTGACGCCACCATTGCCATTGCCTGCGGCGTCGGCTTTGCGCTGATGCTTTATGGCGTCGTCCAGGTGCCGTTCGACGACCGTTTGTCGGAGTTCTTCCTGGCGCACGCCTATGACATTGCCCACGGCAAGAACGTCGTGAACGTCATCCTGGTGGACTACCGCGCCCTCGATACTTTGGGTGAGATCGGCGTGGTGATGGGCGCGGGCCTTGCAATCTTGGTGTTGATCAGGATGCGCCCCAAGAGCCGCGCCACCGCCACCGCGCCCGCAGCCTCTCTGCCTGACGCTGCCACTGCCGCCCCCCAGACCATGGAGACACGCGGATGAGCACGCTCATCTTTCGCACCATCGCGCCTTACCTTTCAGCCCTGATGGTGCTGTTTTCCATCTTCGTGCTTCTGCGCGGCCACAACGAACCTGGCGGCGGCTTCATCGGCGGGCTCATCGCAGCCTCGGCCATTGCCATCTACGGCATCGCCTTTGGCGTTGCAGAGGTGCGCAAGGCGATGATCGTCCATCCCAACGCGCTGGCGGGATTTGGCCTTCTGGCAGCCTCCCTTGCGGGCGCAGCGGCGGTGTTTGCCGGCAAACCGTTCCTGACCGGCCGTTGGTATCTGCCCACCCTCCAGGGGGTGAAGCTGCCCAATTCCACCGTCCTCGTCTTCGACGTCGGGGTCTACTTCGTCGTCGTGGGGTCCATCGCCGCCATCGCGTTGACCCTTGAGGAGAGCAACTGATGGAAACGGTGCTTTGCGTCGTCGTCGGGCTGTTTTTCGCCGCAAGCATCTACATGATGCTGTCGGCGCGGCTTGTGCGCATCATGTTGGGGATCGCCATTTTCGGCAACGCGGTGAACCTTTTCATCTTCACCGCCGGCCGGCTGACCACCGCCTCGCCCCCTGTGATCGACAGTGCCGAGAACGTGGCTGAGATTGCCGCGAACCCTTTGCCTCAGGCGCTGATCCTGACGGCCATCGTCATTTCGTTTTCCATCTTCGCCTTTCTTCTGGTGTTGACGTTCAGGGCCTACCAGGCCCTCGACACCGATGATGTGGGCGATATGCGTGTGGCCGAACCCGTCGGCGAAACGCGGCCGCCGCTGGGGTACTGACATGGGCCACCGATTGAAGAGACACGGCGCGGCCCTCGCCGCGGGGTCGGCGCTCTTTTTCGCGCTGACCGCGCGCCTTGCCGCCCAAACTGCGGCCGAGGACGACGCTCAACCCTCAGAGGCGATCCTCCCCCCAGCAGACGGGTCGGAGGCGGACGCTGCCACCAGTCTTGCCGGTCCCACGGTGGATTCGGTCGCTGCCCCGGCCTTTGCGACGGTGGACAACACCGCGCCGATGCTGGCCGCCAACACAGATCTTGTGACCTGGCTTGCCGCCATTCCCATCATCTTGCCGCTGATTGGCGCTGCGGTGACGCTCACATTCCGCAAGAACGAGGGGCTTCAGAGCTGGACGACGCTGATTTGTCTTGCCCTTGCAAGCCTTTCGGCCGTGGGCTTGAACGCCATTGTGGCCACCCAAGGCCCCCTGGTGATGGCCATGGGCAACTGGATGCCGCCCTTCGGCATCGTCATCGCGGTGGATGCGCTGAGCGCCATCTTGGTCCTGGTGACGTGCCTGGTGGGGCTGGTGGGCGTGAGTTATGCCCGGGGGGACGTGGGCACGGAGGGCACCCGGTTCGGCTTTTATACCTTCTACCTCCTCCTCATTTGTGGGGTTTGCGGCGCCTTCTCCACCGGGGATATCTTTAACCTTTATGTCTGGTTCGAGGTGTTCTTGATCTCCTCGTTCGGGCTGATCGTGTTCGGCGGAACCCGCATTCAGCTCGACGGCGCGGTGAAGTACGGCGTCCTCAACTTCATCGCCACAACCACGTTCCTCATCGCCGTCGGCGCCCTTTATGGGATGACCGGCACCTTGAACATGGCCGACATCAGAGGCGCTCTTGCGGTGGCCGAGACGGGGCCGGTGATCACCATCGGCGCCCTTTTCGTGTTCGCCTTTGCCATGAAAGCGGCAGCCTTTCCGCTGCATTTCTGGCTGCCGGCCTCCTATCACACCCCAAAGGTCATTGTGGCGGCGCTGTTTGCGGGCCTCCTCACCAAGGTGG
>JBCDCF010000651.1:0-2680 GCA_039182345.1 Pseudomonadota bacterium | reverse complement strand
CCTCACCGCCCTTTATGGCGCAGCCCTCAAACAGGGCCGTGAGGTGCCGTGCACACCGGTGAAGGGCACCGACCCGCTCTACATTCTCTATACCTCAGGCACCACGGGCAGGCCGAAAGGCGTGGTGCGCGACAATGCAGGCCACATGGTGGCGCTCGCCTGGAGCATGCCCAACATCTACGACATCTCGCCGGGGGAGGTGTTTTGGGCCGCCTCAGACGTCGGCTGGGTGGTGGGCCACTCCTACATCGTCTACGCCCCGCTCCTCATCGGCGCGACCACCATGGTCTTTGAAGGTAAACCCGTCGGCACGCCCGATGCCGGCGCCTTCTGGCGGGTGATTTCAGAGCACAAAGTGGTCTCCCTTTTCACTGCGCCCACGGCCATCCGCGCTGTGAAGAAAGAGGACCATGACGGCAAACTCCCTGCCGACTACGACCTCAGCCACTTCAGGGTCCTGTTCTTGGCTGGCGAGCGGGCCGACCCTGCCTCCATCGCCTGGGCGGAAAAGGCGCTCGGCGTTCCCGTGGTGGACCATTGGTGGCAGACCGAAACGGGGTGGGCCATTGTCGGCAACCCCATGGGGCTTGAGCCGCTCCCCATCAAGCACGGCTCGCCCACCAAGCCGATGCCTGGCTATGACGTGGTCATCCTGTCGGACGAAGGGGAGCCTGTGGGGCCAGGCATCTTGGGCAACGTCGTCATCAAGCTACCGTTGCCGCCCTCGTGCCTTCCCACATTATGGAACGATGATGCGCGGTTCCGCTCTGCCTACCTTGAGCGCTTTCCTGGCCACTACAACACCTCCGATGCGGGGATGCTGGACGATGACGGCTACGTGTTCATCATGGCCCGCACCGACGACGTCATCAACGTTGCCGGCCATCGCCTCTCCACCGGTGTGATGGAGGATGTGTTGACCTCCCACCCGAGTGTTGTGGAATGCGCCGTTGTGGGGGTGGAAGACCCCATCAAGGGCCAGAGCCCCATGGGGTTCGTTGTGTTGAAACCGGGTGTGGACTTCTCCGGCCTTGAAAAGGAGCTGATTGCCAAGGTCCGCGCGGAAGTGGGTCCTGTGGCTGCCTTCAAGCAGGTGGTCGCGGTGCCGCGGCTGCCGAAGACACGGTCAGGCAAGACGCTGCGCGCCACCATCAAGAAGATTGCCGACGGGGACAGCTACGCCATGCCAGCCACCATCGAGGATCCCGCCGCCATTGCCGATCTTGAGGAGGCCGTTGCCGGCCGCGCCGCCGCCCAATGAAGGGGCTGTCGGGCAAGAACGCCATTGTCACCGGTGGTGCGAAGGGCATCGGCAGGGCCGTTGCGGCGCGCTTCGTGGAAGAGGGCATGCGCGTCATGATTGCCGACATGGACACGGCAGAGGGAGAGAAGACGGCCGCCGAACTTGGCGATGAAGACACCGTGCGCTTCATTGAGTGCGATGTGGCAGAGCGGCTCGACAACCGCAACCTTGTTGCCGCCACGGAAGACGCGTTCGGCGCCATCGACATCCTCGTCAACAATGCCGGCATTCTGGGTCAGGGCGATTTTCTGACCCTAAAGGAGGAGGATTTCGACCGTGTGCTGCGTGTCAACCTGAAAGGCGCGTTCTTGTTGTCCCAGACCGTTGCAAAACACATGGTGGAGCGTGTGGAGGCAGGGGAGGCGCCAGGGGCCATCGTCAATATGAGCTCTGTGAATGCCGTCTTCGCCCTTCCCAACCAGATCCCTTATTCGGTCTCCAAGGCCGCGCTCTCACAGTTGACCAAGGTGGCGGCCCTTGGCCTTGCCCCTTACGGCATCCGCGTCAACGCCGTCGGGCCAGGGTCCATCAACACACAGATGCTGGCGGCCGTGGCGAGGGACCCTTCGGCCAGGCAAATGGTCATGTCGCGCACGCCCATGGGCAGCATCGGCGAGCCTGAAGAGATTGCCGCCATCGTCGCCTTCCTCGCCTCCGAGGAGGCGAGCTACATGACCGGGCAAACCGTCTTTGCCGACGGCGGCCGGCTGCCGCTCAACTACGTGGTGAAGACCAGCTAGGTCAGACTCAACCTTTTGACGCACGACACTACATGAAGGCCGGTTGGCCAACAGGGGGACCCTATGACCGCGGCAATGGTGGGCTGGGCGCACACGCCCTTCGGCAAGCTGGGCGAGGAAACGGTGGAGAGCCTCGTCACCCGCGTGGCGGTGGATGCCATGGCCGACGCAGGCATCGGCCCTGAGGATGTGGATGAAATTGTCCTCGGCCACTTCAATGCTGGCTTTTCCCCACAGGATTTTACCGCCGCCTTGGTGCTCCAAGCCGATGAGCGGCTGCGCTTCAAGCCCGCCACACGGGTGGAAAATGCGTGCGCCACAGGCTCGGGCGCCATTCATCAGGGCATCAAGGCCATCAACGGCGGCGGGGCGCGCTTCGTCCTGGTGGTCGGCGTCGAGCAGATGACGACCACCCCAGGCAAACAGATTGGCGAGAACCTTCTGAAAGCCTCCTACCTTGCCGAAGAGGCCGGCATCCCCGCAGGCTTTGCCGGCGTCTTCGGGCAGATCGCCAGCCTTTACTTCCAGCGCCATGGCGACCAGTCCGACGCGCTGGCGAAAATTGCCGCCAAGAACCACAAGAACGGCGTCAAAAACCCTTACGCGCAAATGCGCAAGGACCTTGGCTACGACTTCT
>JBCDCF010000650.1:0-2684 GCA_039182345.1 Pseudomonadota bacterium | reverse complement strand
TGGACACGGTCATCACCAACGCCCTCATCGTCGACTGGACCGGGATCGTCAAAGCGGACGTGGGTCTGAAGGACGGCAAGATCGTCGGCATCGGCAAGGCGGGCAATCCGGACACCCAGCCTGGTGTCACCATCGTGGTGGGGCCTGGCACCGAGGTGATCGCGGGCGAGGGAAGGATCCTGACCGCCGGCATCATCGACAGCCACATCCATTTCATCTGTCCGCAGCAGATCGATGAGGCGCTTGCCTCAGGCGTCACCACCATGATTGGTGGCGGCACGGGACCTGCCACAGGCACCAATGCCACCACCTGCACCCCAGGACCCTGGCACATTGCCAGGATGATCCAGGCGGCCGATGCCTTTCCCATGAACCTTGGCTTTGCCGGCAAGGGCAATGCGTCGCTCCCCAAAGCGCTCCATGAGCAGGTGTCCGGCGGAGCGATGGCCCTGAAACTTCACGAAGACTGGGGCACCACGCCCTCGGCCATCGACTGCTGCCTGACGGTGGCCGAAGAGACCGACGTTCAGGTGATGATCCACACCGACACCTTGAACGAGGCCGGCTTCGTGGACGACACCATCGCCGCCTTGAAGGGCCGCACCATCCACGCCTTCCACACCGAAGGGGCCGGCGGCGGCCATGCGCCCGACATCTTGAAGGTGGCGGGGCTGAAGAACGTCATCCCGTCGTCCACCAACCCGACGCGGCCCTACACGGTCAACACCATCGACGAGCACTTGGATATGTTGATGGTGTGCCACCACCTGCACCGAAGCATTCCTGAAGACATCGCCTTTGCCGAAAGCCGCATTCGTAAAGAGACCATCGCGGCAGAGGACATCCTTCACGACATGGGCGCCATCTCCATCATCGCCTCCGACAGCCAGGCCATGGGCCGCGTGGGGGAGGTGATCTCGCGCACGTTCCAGACCGCCCACAAGATGCGCGTTCAGCGCGGGCGTCTGCCTGAGGAGACCGGCGAGAACGACAACATGCGCGTGCGCCGCTATATCGCCAAGGTGACCATCAACTCGGCCATCGCCCATGGTGTTGCCGACCATGTGGGCTCTGTGGAGGTGGGCAAGCGGGCCGACCTTTGCCTGTGGTCGCCCGCCTTCTTCGGGGTGAAGCCCGACTTGGTGTTGATTGGCGGGACCATTGCCGCCGCCCAGATGGGCGACCCAAATGCCTCGATCCCGACGCCACAGCCAGTCCACATGCGGCCGATGTTCGGGGCGTTCGGCGCGTCCCTATCTGCCTCCTCGGTGACGTTCGTGTCCAAAGCAGCCGCGCGGGTAGACTACGGAACCTTTAAGGACACCGTGCCCGTGGAAGGCACGCGCAACATCGACAAGACCAGTATGAAGTTGAACGACGCTTTGCCCAAGATCGAGGTGGATCCCGAAACCTACCACGTGACCGCCGATGGCGAGCTACTCACCTGCGAGCCCGCCAAAGAACTGCCCATGGCTCAGCGGTACTTCATGTATTGATCGGCGTGGGCGGCGCCGTCTCGCGCACCGAACCCGTGGGAGCCCACATTGGCGAGCGTTTCCTGGCGATCACGCACCGCCCCGGACGTGAGGGATGGGGAGACTGTCCGAGGCCTTGTCCCTTGTGTGTGCGCCAGCACCGTCGCGATAGGCCGCCGGCGCATCTCCCGGCCCATCCGGGTCGGAACCGATTGAGCAGAAACGCGCCGGCTTAGGGTGAGGGCGGACCCTCAGTCGCTCAGTGGGGTGCGCACCGAGCGTCGTCTGTCCTAGTCGTCATCGCCGTCGTGATCGCGGTCGCGGCGGTGGCCCCGGTGGTGCTTGCCACGCCGGTCGGCGCGCGAAAGTTCGCCATCGCCATTGCGGTCGTAGCGGGCGACGGCATCGCCAAAGCGCTCGTTGCGCTCCTCAACGGTGATCATGCCGTTGCCGTCATCGTCCAGCATCTGGAAAGAATCCACCATCACGGGGCCTGTGATGGAGAGCCACACCGTGCGGAACTCCTCCAGCGACAGGTTGCCGTCGCCGTCAGCGTCCGCCTCCGAGACCTGGCCTGCGATGAAGGCGTCGATCTCCTCCTGCGTCAGTGCGCGGTCGCCGTTGGTGTCTGCTTTGCGCAGGATCGGCATCATCGCCCGCATCCCGCCGTGCTTGTGCCTGCGACCGAACCACCGGCCGCGCCACCCGTCGCCGCTGGTTTGAACGAGCGCGTTGGTGTTGCCGGCCTCGAAGGTGCCTGGGGCAGGGGTCATCGCGGTCTGTGCCACGGCAGCGGTGCCGACGGCAGCGACGATCACGGTGCCGATCACAACCGCGCGTTTGGAGACTGTCTTGGTCATAGCCTGTTCCTGACTGTTGGGGCGTTGATTGCCTCCCCCCACCTAGCCAGTCGCCGGCGGCAATGTTTGTCGATGGCAAGCCCGTTTGTCGCAAACTGTCGCGGGCCGTCCTGCGGCGACGATTTGCGACAATTGCGGGGTCTCGTCAGCGTGTCGAAGGGTGGTTCTCGTGCGCGGCCCATGGGATCACACCGGTGGCAGACCGCACGTGCACCTGCGTTATCATGGCCCGGCAAGACTTGGATTGAGCGCTTATGAGCGACCCCCACGTTCTCATTGTCGATGATGCCCGCGACATCCGCGAGCCCCTTGCCGCCTACCTGAAGAAGCACGGATTTCGCGTGTCCCT
>JBCDCF010000649.1:0-2685 GCA_039182345.1 Pseudomonadota bacterium | reverse complement strand
CCTCGGCCTGTCGAGCGACGATCGGGGCTGGACGCCAGCGGCCCTGCGCCATCGTGGCCTTGCCCACATTCCCGACGACAGGCGCCACACCGCCATCGCCGAAGGCATGGACCTCACCGCCAACCACCTCTTGTGCCATGACGACAGCTACAGCCAGCGCGGGATCATCGCCTGGGATGCGGCTCGCCAGCGCGTTGGCGGATTGATCGACCTCTTCAAGGTGAAGGCGCGCGGGCCGCGGGAGGCGATGCGCGCCCTGTCCGGCGGCAACCAACAAAAGCTCGTTGTGGCGCGGGAGTTGGAAGGGGCGCCAAAGGTGCTCGTCGCGGCCCACCCCACCCGCGGGCTCGATGTGCGCACCACCCACGCCATCCACGAAGCGCTGGCCGAAGCGCGCGACCGCGGCGCTGCCATCGTGATGGTGTCGGGCGACCTTGATGAGATCCGCCTTGTGGCCGACAGAGTGATGGTGCTTGGCGGCGGACGTGCCTTCGGCCCCGTCGCGGCCGATCAGGCAGGGCCTGACCGCCTTGGCGCCTGGATGGCAGGGCAGGAGGCAGCGTGAGCGCTGAACGGCCCTCCCTCGCCGTCGCCGTTGCTGCAGGTCTTGCAACGGTTGCGGCCGTCGCGGTGGCCATTCTTGCCGCCGGCGCCAGCCCCGGAGCGGTGTTGGCCGGCATCATCGACCGCGCCATCTTGTCCCCCTCGGGCTTTGCCGAGGCGGTGGTGCGGGCAATCCCCCTGACGCTCTTGGGGCTTGCCGTGGCCGTCGCCTTCCGCGCGCGTCTTTACAATATCGGCGCTGATGGGCAGCTTCTGGTGGGGGCGGCTGTGGGCGTTGCGTGCGCGGCCATCTTGCCTGCCAACCCTTTGGGCCTTGTGGGTTTGCTGCTCCTGGGCGCCCTTGGCGGCGCGCTATGGGGCGGGCTTGCCGGCATCTTAAAGGCCCGCTTCGGCGCCAACGAAATCATCGTCACCATCATGCTCAACTACGTGGCGGTACAGTTGATTTCCTACCTCGTGCGCGGCCCTTTGCAGGAATCCATGGGGATCTTCCCGCGCTCCGATGCCATCGCCTCGGCCCTTGAGCTTGGCGTCATCATCGAGGGCACGCGCATCCATGGTGGGTTGATCATTGCCGTCCTTGCCGCGCTGGTACTCGCCTTTGTGCTGTCGCGCACGCAGTTCGGCTTCCGCCTCAATGTGTTTGGCCAAAACCCCAATGCGGCGCGCTATGCAGGCCATGCCACAGGCCGCCAGATCATCTGGGTGATGGCGCTTTCTGGCGGCCTTGCGGGGCTTGCCGGCATCATCGAGGTGTCGGCCCTTTACGGGCGGCTCCAGGAAGGCTTCGCCCAAGGCTTTGGGATTGCCGCCATTGCCGTTGCCCTTGTGGCACGGCTGAACCCCCTCGCCGTGCCATTCTCGGCGCTCCTGTTCGCCGCCCTTTATGTGGGGCTTGGGGGCGTGGCACGGGAAGGCTCGGTGCCGTTCCCACTCATCAACATCATCGAAGCGGCGGTGGTGTTTGTGTTCTTGATCGTCCTTGCCGTCACCAACGTGCAGCAGCGGCGGCGCCAGATGGCGCGGGCGGCCCAATGAGCCCTGATCTCATCGTCCTCCTCACGGGCCTGTTTGCCGCCGGCATTCGCCTTGCAACCCCCATCGCCCTTGCCGCCCTTGGCGAGGTGGTGGCCCAGCGCTCAGGCGTCCTCAATGTGGGGCTTGAAGGCATCCTTCTTGTGGGCGCCTTCCTGGCGGTCCTGTTTGCGGTGTGGTCGGGCTCACCCTGGGTCGGCCTTTTGGCAGCCATCGTGGGCGGCACGCTGATGGGCTTGATCCATGCCTTCTTCGTGGTGATCTTGCGCACCGACCAGATCGTCACGGGAATTGCTCTGATCTTCCTGGGGCTTGGCGTCTCAGGCTACGGCTTCAGGCTGACGTTGGGGGCCGAGAGCGGGGCTGTGGCCGTGCCAGGCTTCCAGCGGCTCAACATTCCCGGTCTTAGTGACCTTCCCGTGGTGGGCCCGATCCTCTTCTCCCAGCACGCCTTGGTCTACATCGCCGTTGCGATGGCCATCGCCATTGCCTTTGTGCTGACGCGCACCCGGGCTGGGCTGATGATCCGCGCAGCGGGCGAAAACCCCCATGCGGCGGCCGCTCTCGGGGTCTCCGTCTCGCGGGTGCGGATCGCCTGCGTTGCCTTCGGCGGGGCCTGCGCGGGGATGGGAGGGGCGTTCTTGTCCACCGCGCAGCTAACAGGTTTTGTGGAGGACATGGCCGCCGGCCGCGGCTTCATCGCCATCGCCTGTGTGGTGTTTGCCCGCTGGAGCCCCCTTGGCGTCCTTCTCGTGGCGGGGGTGTTCGGTGTGGCCGACGCGGCGCAAATCCGCCTCCAGCCGTTCTTCCCGAACCTGCCGTACCAGGCTTTCGTCGTGTTGCCTTATGTGCTTGCCATTTTGGCGCTGATCTTCGCCTCGCGCTCGCTGCGCCTGCCCGCCGCCCTGGGGAAGAGCGATGACTGACCGCTCAGCCAAGCCGCATCTGCGCCCGCGCGGCCTGACACACAGCCGAGGACGGATCGCGGAAGCTGCCGTAAACGTCGAAATGGTTGAGACCGGAGAGCTCGACCGCAGACACGGTGCCGCCGCGGGCACGAAGGGCGCCGGCAAAGTCCGCCGATTG
>JBCDCF010000648.1:0-2685 GCA_039182345.1 Pseudomonadota bacterium | reverse complement strand
TCACCTTGCGGTAAGGCGCTTCGATGAAGCCGTACTTGTTCACCCGCGCGAAGGTGGCGAGGGAGTTGATGAGGCCGATGTTCGGCCCTTCAGGCGTCTCGATGGGGCAGATGCGGCCGTAGTGGGTGGGGTGCACATCGCGCACCTCAAAGCCGGCACGCTCACGGGTCAGACCGCCGGGGCCGAGCGCCGACAGGCGACGCTTGTGGGTCACCTCCGACAACGGGTTGGTCTGACCCGTGAGCGTGCCGGCTTTGAGGTGCGCGACGTGCACCCCACCCACTACGGCCGCATCTGCCCCATCGAGACGCCTGAAGGCCCCAATATCGGCCTCATCAACTCCCTCGCCACCTTCGCGCGGGTGAACAAGTACGGCTTCATCGAAGCGCCTTACCGCAAGGTGATCGACGGTCAGGTGACCGACGAGGTGGTCTATCTGTCGGCGATGGAAGAGGCCAAGCACTCCGTTGCCCAGGCCAACGCCACGCTGTTGGAAGACGGCCACTTTGCCGAGGAACTGACCACCGCTCGCCACCAGGGCGATGTGTCCATGATGCCCTCCACCCGCATCGACTATATGGACGTCTCGCCCAAGCAGCTTGTGTCGGTGGCGGCTGCCCTCATCCCGTTCCTTGAGAACGATGATGCCAACCGCGCCCTCATGGGGTCCAACATGCAGCGTCAGGCCGTGCCTTTGGTGCGCGCCGAAGCGCCGTTCGTGGGCACCGGCATGGAAGGCGTCGTGGCGCGGGATTCGGGCGCTGCCATCACCGCGCGGCGCACAGGCATCATCGACCAGGTGGACGCCACCCGTATCGTCATCCGCGCCACGGAAGATCTCGACCCCACCAAGTCGGGCGTCGACATCTACCAGCTGATGAAGTTCCAGCGCTCCAACCAGAACACCACCGTCAACCAGCGTCCGCTGGTGAAGGTGGGTGATGTGGTGAGGAAGGGCGACATCATCGCCGACGGTCCGTCCACGGAGCTGGGCGACCTGGCGCTGGGCCGCAATGTCCTCGTCGCGTTCATGCCCTGGAACGGGTACAACTTCGAGGATTCCATCCTGTTGTCTGAGCGCATTGTGCGTGACGACGTGTTCACCTCCATCCACATCGAGGAGTTCGAGGTGGCGGCCCGTGACACCAAGCTCGGACCTGAGGAGATCACGCGGGACATTCCGAACGTGTCTGAAGAGGCGCTGAGGAACCTCGACGAGGCGGGCATTGCCTATATCGGCGCGGAAGTGCAGGCGGGGGACATCCTCGTCGGCAAGATCACGCCGAAGGGTGAAAGCCCCATGACGCCTGAGGAAAAGCTCCTGCGGGCCATCTTCGGCGAGAAGGCGTCCGACGTGCGCGACACCTCCTTGCGTGTGCCGCCCGGCGTGACGGGCACCATCGTCGAGGTGCGTGTCTTCAACCGCCACGGCATCGAGAAGGACGAGCGCGCACAGGCCATCGAGCGCGAAGAGATCGAGCGTCTGGCCAAGGACCGTGACGACGAGCAGGCGATCCTCGACAGGAACGTCTATGCCCGTCTGCGCGAAGTTCTGACCGGTCAGAGCGCCGTGTCTGGTCCCAAAGGGTTCAAGAAGGACTCAGAGATCAACACGGAGGTCCTGAACGACACACCGCGCAGCCAGTGGTGGCAGTTTGCCGTCACCGACGAGGCCTTGATGAGCGACATCGAGGCCATGCGCACCCAGTACGACGATGCCCGCAAGCGCTTCGAGGAGCGCTTCATGGACAAGGTGGAAAAACTGCAGCGTGGCGATGAGCTGCCGCCCGGTGTCATGAAGATGGTCAAGGTCTTCGTGGCGGTGAAGCGCAAGATCCAGCCCGGCGACAAGATGGCCGGCCGCCACGGCAACAAGGGTGTGGTGTCGAAGATCGTGCCCATCGAGGACATGCCGTTCCTTGAAGACGGCACCCATGTGGACATCGTCCTCAACCCGCTCGGCGTGCCGAGCCGGATGAACGTGGGTCAGATCCTTGAGACGCACCTTGGCTGGGCGTGCGCGGGTCTTGGCAAGCGCATCGGCGAACTGGTGCGCCTTGCCAAGAAGAGCGGCGACACGAACGATCTGCGCACCACCATGCTCGACATCTATGATGGCGGCACGGACGAGCCTATTGCCCAGTATGACGACGATTCCGTGGTGCGTCTGGGCGAGCAGCTTTCGCGCGGCGTTCCCATCGCCACCCCCGTGTTCGACGGGGCGCGCGAGGCGGACATTGTGGAGCTCCTGAAGAAGGGCGGTCTGGACGAAAGCGGCCAGTCCATCCTTTACGACGGGCGCACGGGTGAGCAGTTCGACCGTCCCGTGACGGTGGGCTACATCTACATGCTGAAGCTCCACCACCTTGTGGACGACAAGATCCACGCCCGCTCCATCGGCCCTTACTCCCTCGTCACCCAGCAGCCTCTGGGCGGCAAGGCGCAGTTCGGCGGCCAGCGCTTCGGCGAGATGGAGGTGTGGGCGCTGGAAGCCTACGGTGCGGCCTACACCTTGCAGGAAATGCTGACGGTGAAGTCCGATGACGTTGCCGGCCGCACCAAGGTCTATGAGGCCATCGTGCGGGGCGATGACTCGTTCGAAGCCGGCATTCCGGAGAGCTTTAACGTGCTCGTCAAGGAAATGCGGTCGCTCGGTCTCAATGTCGAGCTCACCAATGAGCGGCC
>JBCDCF010000647.1:0-2697 GCA_039182345.1 Pseudomonadota bacterium | reverse complement strand
GAGGATCTGCGGATCGGCGAGGGCGGAGGAGACCATGCGCTTCACGTCCGCCTCGAACTGGGCCATCAGGCCCGCCTTCATGGTGAGGACGGCATCGCGCATGGCGATCTGCAGGGCTTCCTCACCGGCGGAGCGGTAGGCATCGGCGGCTTTGCGCGCGTCCGACAGGTGCGTGTCGGCCTCCACCTTGGCTTTGGCGATGATCTTTGCAGCCTCCGTGCGCGCATCCGCCTTCAGCGCCTCGGCCTCGGCACGGCCTGCGGCCACACCGTCCTCGCGCAGACGGGCGATGAGCGTGTCGACCCCTTTGGAGGTGGCATCATCGTGCGCCATCAGGAAATCCCCGCGCTGACCACGAGCGCAAAGACGAAGGCGAACACGCCAAACCCTTCCACGATGGCGGCAGGCGCCAGGGAGAGGCCGAAGATTTCCGGTTTTTCCTTGGCCGCGTTGATGGCGGCCGCACAGGCCTTGCCCTGCCAGATGCCGCAATAAAGGAGGGCAATGCCCGACAACAGACCGACGCCGAAGAGGCCGCCGGCATTGGTGGCCGTCACCTCCCTGTTCAGCGTGAACATGATGACGATGCCGTAGATGACGAAGGTGGAGGGAAACACCGAAATGCCGATGAACCGGCCGTAGCCGCCCTCGGTGTCGAGCATGGCGCCGATGCTGGCCTGACCTGCGATGGAGCAGCCGATGGCGCTGGCCACCGTGCCAAGCGCCAGCGGTGCGAAGATACCGAGCCAGCCGAGCGCCAGGACCAGTTCGTTCATAGCTGAACCTCTTTGCGGGCAAGCGGGCGGAAGGCGGTCCCCTCCTCCGGCAGGCCCCATTTGAAGAACTCGATGTAGTTGAGCCTCAGCCCGTGCACCACGCCGCTCATGAGGACGAGACCGAAGTTCATGACGTGGCCGACGAGGAGGATGAGGATGGCAAGGAGAAGCCCGAGCCCTGGCAAGCCGTCCATCACGTCGCCGGCAAGGTTGTTGAAGGTGACGGCCAGAGAGGCGGACGCCAAGCCAAGGGCAAACAGGCGCATGTAGCTCAAGATGTCGCCGAATGCGCCCATGGCGCCGGCAAGAGCTCTGACGCCATCGAACACGCGCCACGCCCAGTCGAGCGACTTGGTGATGGGCCGCTCGCTGGTGAAGGCGACGATGGCAAGAATGCCGGCGATGAATAGGCCGATGCCTGCGATGGCAAAAGGCCCGGTCTGGCCGCTCAGCCACAATAGGAGGCCGCCCAGGATGGCAGCGATCCAGCCAAGCTTGGCGCGGGCGGAGCGCTGGCGCCGATGGACCCAGGCATTGATGGCAATGCCAAGCACAAGGTGCACCACGCCAACGATGATCGACAGGCGCATCATGGTGTCGAAGTCATTGAGGCTCAGGACGGCGAATGAGGCAAGCACCGTCCCTTGAGGCGGCGGCGCGCCGAAATAGCTGCCCACCAGCACCCCGTAGACAATGGTGGCCGCTGCGATGATGAGGCCGAGACGCCGCCACGCCTTCAGCTTCGGCGAGCGTCCCAACCGCCGCCATCCCACAAAAAGGCCCACAAGAATGACCGCGCCGTACCCAGCATCGGCGGCAATCATGGCAAAGAAGATGGCAAACGAGGCGACGAGGACGAGCGTCGGGTCCCAGCTTCTGTAATTCGGCACCTGGTAGAAGGTGGCAAGGTCGACGCCGGCAGCCTCCGCCTCTGGTTGGAGGAGAAGTGTGGGCGGCTCTTCGTCCCACGCCGGCGGCTCCACCAGCATCGCAAGGCCGTTGGCTTCGGCGTAGTCGGACACGGCGGAAAGGTCGCCGTCCGGCACCCAGCCCTGGACGGCAAAGAGGTCAGGATCGTCACGGGTTTGTTGGGCGGCAAAGGCAAGTTCTGCCAGGGTCTCCGCCTCCGAGAGGTGGGCCCTTAAGAGCCCCACGTGGCGCGCCATGCGCAGACGATCGTCCTGCAGCATCTCCAGTTCGATCTCGCTTGCCTCCAGGTCCTCCTTCAATTGGTGGACGGGGCGGCTTCCCACATGGGTGCGCGCAATGGGAAGGAGGGTGTCGGGCGGTTCGGTGGGCGACAGCACCACCACGTAGAGGAATCGCGTGTCGGCCGAAACAATGTCCCAGGGCAAATCCAGGTGCTGCAAGGCGGCGCGATGCTTGACCGGCAGGCGGTAGAACCAACAGCGGATCCCGCCCATGGTGGCCGCATCGCCAAGGTCGAGGTCACCCCAGGGCTCGATGGCTTTGATGCGCGCCTCCAAGGCATCGCGCCTGTCCCCCACCTCGCGCAAGTTTTGCCGCAGGTCGAGGGTGCGCGCGACAAAGCTCTGCACATCGAAATTGCGGTCACGGGTGATCTGGCGGCGCTCTCCGGCCACTTCGGCCAGGAAGCGAAGGGCCTTATAGGCATCCTCCGCCTCACGGCTTGCCGCCTTTTCGGGCTCAGCGGGGCGCTTGGTAAGGGGCACAAGGTGCATGCACCCAAGGTCTTGCAGGTGAGACAGCGTGGCCGCCTTCTGGGCAATCTCTCCCGCCAGCGTGACCTTTTTCAGGCGGGCAATGCTCATGCGGCGGCACGCTTGCGTTTGGAGATCTTGGAGCGGACCACCGAGGCCATCTCCTCATCGCTCAAGTAGATGCGGATCTTCTTGATGTTGGCCCGGCTCGTGGGGATCAGCACCTTGTCGAACAGGTT
>JBCDCF010000646.1:0-2701 GCA_039182345.1 Pseudomonadota bacterium | reverse complement strand
GGCTGTTCAACTGTGCACCGAACCCGCCGTCCACGAAGAGCCGTGCCACCTCGTACTCGTCCTTCACGGCCATCAGCCGGTAGAGGCTGTCGGCTGCCCGCGCCAACAGCCTCTCCCCGTCACCAGGGGCGCGTGCCACGGCTTCGCGCAGTGACCCCAGAGCCTTGTCGAACCGCCGCGCATAGGCAGCGTTTTGATAGGCGGTCAGGCTCTCGCGATAGGTGGCAAGTTTCTCCTCAAGGCTTTTGGGCGCCGTCCTGTGGGGAAGGGGGGCGGGGGCGGCCTTCTCAACGGCTGCCTGAAATGCTGCGGTGTCGGCCACGAAGAGCCGGCCCATGTTGAAGGCGGCAATGTTCATTTCCACCGCCGCACCGTTCAGCACGATCGCTTGCTCAAGGGCCTTTGCGGAGACCGGAAGGGCGCCTGACTGGTAGGCAACGCCCATCACCATCATGTTCGCCGCAATGGTGTCCCCAAAAAGGGTGGACGCGGCCTTGGTGGCATCGAAGCTGACGGTCCGCCCGCGCCCTTCAAGGGCCTTCACAATGCGCCGCACGGGGAAGGAGTAGTCGGCCTGGCGGGTGAACTCCCCCGGAAGCTGCTCGTGGGTGTTGGCGACAATCACAGCGCCCTCGCCAATGGCCGCCAGCACCTTTGCGGACCCCGCCACGGCAATGTCGCAGGCAAGCACGGCGGAAGCCCCGCCGGACCCCACACGGATGGTCGCCACATCCTCCCGCCGCGGCGCGATCTTGATATGGGAGAGGACGGCGCCGCCCTTTTGGGCAAGGCCCGCCATATCGATGACGCCGGCGCCAAGGCCTTCCATGTGCGCCGCCATGCCGATGACGGCACCAACGGTCACCACCCCCGTCCCCCCAACACCGGTGACGAGAATGCCCACAGGCCCGTCAAGGGGCGCGCGTTCGGGCTCAGGCAACCCTGTCGGCGCATCGGGAACGGTGCGCGCCCGCAGCACCGCGCCGTGGACGGTGACAAAAGAGGGGCAAAACCCCTTCAGGCACGAAAAGTCCTTGTTGCAGGTGGACTGGTCGATCTGGCGCTTGCGGCCAAACGCCGTCTCCACAGGCTGGATGGCCACGCAGTTGGACTGGACGCCGCAATCCCCACACCCTTCGCATACACGCTCGTTGATGACGATGCGCTTGTCAGGATCGGGGAAGGTGCCGCGCTTGCGCCGCCGCCGCTTTTCGGAGGCACAGGTCTGATCGTAGATCATCACCGTCACACCGTCCTGTGCGGCCAGCGTCTCTTGAACGTCAATCACATGGTCGCGGTGGGTGACGGTGGCAGCGCGGGGAAGGGCACCCAGCGCATACTTGTCAGGCTCATCGGTGACGACGGCAACGGACTTGGCACCCTCCGCCAGCACCTGTGCCGCAATCTCAGGCACGCTCAGGCCGCCGTCGTGGCTCTGACCGCCTGTCATTGCGACCGCATCGTTGAACAGGATCTTGTAGGTGATGTTCACCCCAGAGACGACAGCAGCGCGGATCGCCAGCGAGCCGGAGTGGTTGTACGTCCCATCCCCAAGGTTCTGGAAGATGTGCTTGCGGGTGGAGAAGGGCGCCTCGCCAATCCACTGCGCGCCTTCGCCCCCCATGTGGGTAAAGCCTGTGGTGGACCGGTCCATCCACAACGCCATGAAGTGGCAGCCGATTCCCGCCGCAGCACGGCCCCCCTTAGGCACCACCGTGGAGGTGGAGTGCGGACAGCCGGCGCAGAAGTAGGGTTTGCGCTCCGCAAGGCTCTCGGTCTCCACCAGGCGTTTGACGAGGGCTTCGGCTTCAGCGAGGGGCGCGGCCACCCGCGAGGCGCCCAGCGCTGCAAGGCGCCGGCCGATGACCACCGCCACATGGGTCGCCTCCAAAGCCCCGGCGGAGCGAAACAGCGGTGCCCCCGTCTCATCGGTCTTGCCGATGATGGTGGGAGCGTTGGCCGTGCCGTAAAGAGCCTCTTTCAGTTGCGCTTCCACAAGGCTGCGCTTTTCTTCCACCACGATGACGGTTTGTAGCCCGTCCGCGAAAGCGCGCGCGTCCTCTAAAGGCAAAGGCCACGGGCAGCCCACCTTCCACAGGCGGATCCCAAGGCCTGCGCAGGCCACCTCGTCGAGGCCGAGCTGGTGGAGAGCGTCCAAGACGTCAAGCCAGCTCTTGCCGGTGCCGACAATGCCGATCCGTGCCGAAGGGCCGCCGCGCACCACAATCTGGTTCAGCCTGTTGGCCACCACGAACGCTTTGGCGGCGGGGATCTTCACCTCGTGAAGGCGCGCCTCTTCCTCAAGCGCTGCAAAGCCGCTGCGGATGTGAACGCCGGAGGGGGGCAGCGCAAAGTCAGGGGCAGCGATGGTGAGCCTGTCCACCCGCCCATCGATGGAGGCGGTGGATTCCACCGTGTCCTTCACGCACTTCAGCGCTGCCCAAACGCCGGCGTAGCGGCTGAGGGCAAACCCCAAAAGGCCGTAGTCGACAATCTCCTGCACCCCCGAAGGGGACAGGATGGGGATCATCGTGTTGATGAGCGCAAACTCTGACTGGTGGGCGGTGGTGGAGCTTTCGCAGGTGTGATCGTCCCCCGCCAGCGCCAACACGCCGCCATGGGGCGATGTGCCTGCAAGGTTGGCGTGGCGGAAGACATCGCCCGTCCTGTCCACGCCCGGACCTTTGCCGTACCACACGCC
>JBCDCF010000645.1:0-2714 GCA_039182345.1 Pseudomonadota bacterium | reverse complement strand
GCTCAGGGTGTCCGCCCGGCGGCAGGGCATAGCCCACATTGCCCGCAACGGTGGACTTTGGAAGCCAGGACAAGGCCTCCTGATCGGCCCCATAGCCGGCGGACCAACGGCCGGGGGGCGGCCACCAGATGATCATGGACAGGTCGCCGGCAAGCCAGCTGTTGAGCACCTCGATGGGTCCCCAGCCGGCCGCCCCCTGGGGCATGTTGTCCAGCTGACGCACCATGTCTTCCAGCACGCCAACGCCCACGTCGCCGTTGATCTGCGCGGCCATGTCCCCGTCGAACAGCTTGCCGCCGTCCGTCCTGAAGCGCTGCAGGAACAGGTAATGGACAAGGCCCGGGGCGTGGATCAGCGCCGAGCCATTCAGCCCGTCCACACCATTGAAGTATTCGGAGATCTGGTAGAACTCCTCCCACGTCTTCGGCGGGGCCAGGTCAGCGCCGGTCTTTTCTTTGTAGGCGGCCTGGTGGTCGGCATCGCCGAACAGGTCGGTGCGGTAGTAAAGCACCAAGACATCGCCATCGTCCGGCAAGCCATAGATCTTGCCGTTCACCATCATCTGATTGTCGCGATAGGTGGGGGCAATGTCCTGAAGCTCGTCGCGATAGCCGTACTTGTCGACGTATTCGTCCAGCGGGGCGAGGACGCCTGCGTTCACAAGATCAGGCATCCAGGCCGGCACAACGTTCAACAGGTCATAGGCGCCCGTGCCGGCGCGATGCTCGGCCACCGTCTTGGTAAAGAGTTCTGAGATCGGCACCTCGATGACGTTGATCTTCACGCCCGTCAGCTCTTCCCAGAGCGGGCCTGAGAAGTTCAAGGGGTCGAGGGCCTGTAGGCCCGCCTCCCACGTCACGTTCAAGGTTTCGCCGGAGTATTGCTTGGCCGCTTCCACGGCCCTGTCGGCAGCGCTTTGCGCCAAGGCGGGGCCGGCGAGCCCCACCGCGGCGGCGGCCACAAGGGCCGCCAAGCACTGCCTAAAGGGTTTTCGGGTCATCAAATCCTCCCTTTTCGCCCCGATACACTGCCGGGGCGTGTTGCCATTCCTCTCGCCTCAAGCGCCCGCGCGGGCCGCCATGGCGGAAAGCCTTTCGCGCCACCTGTCAGTGCCAAGAACATCTGTGTTGACGACGCCCACAGGCGCCTCGCCCCGTCGGTAGGCCGACACCGCGCGCACATCCGCCGCCCCGTTGCCGGCAAAGCACTGGTCGGTCCAGCACAAGGCGTGGGGGCTCAAGATCACGTTGTCGAGGCCTGCCAAAGGGTCGTCCGCCGCTGTGGGCTCGGCCTCAAACACATCAAGCCCTGCGCCGGCGATGGTGCCGTTTGTCAGTGCCTCCGTCAGCGCCGCCTGATCGATGATCGGCCCGCGCGCAGTGTTGATGACGTAGGCGGTGGGCTTCATCAAGGAGAGCCGCTCCGCATTGACGATGCCGCGGGTTTCATCGTTCAAAGGGCAGCTCACCGACAAGAAGTCCGACCGCGCAAACAGCGTCTCAAGATCCACAAGCTCAATGTTGAGGCTTTCGGCCACCCCTTTGTCGGCAAACGGATCGTGGGCAATGTGCACCATGTCGAACGGGGCCGCGAGGCGATAGACCTCCGCACCGATGTTGCCGATGCCCAGCGACCCCAGCGTCTTGCCCACAAGGCCCATGCCCATGTGGTCGGCCCGCCTTTGCCAGCCGGCCGGCCCGTCGCGCACCATTTTGTCCTTCAGAAGAAGTTTTTGGGACAGCGCCAGGATGAAGGTGATGACGGAGACTGCCACCGGCCGGCGCACACCATCAGGCGTGATGACGGCCGCAATGCCGGCCTTCGTGCAGGCTTCAAGGTCCACATTGTCGTAACCGACGCCGAAACGGGCCACCACGCCGAGCCGGCCGTCGGAGGGAATGCTTGCGGCGTTGAACTGTGGGATGAGGAGGATCAAGGCGTCGAACCCTTCAAGCCCTTCGGCGGGCATCGCCCCATCCACAGGGTCGACATAGACCACCTCGACGCCGTCATCGTCCAACAGGGGTGACAGGTCGAAGTCGGGGAAGGCTGGCGCCCCCGACGGTTTGACGAAATCGCCGCTCAGGGCGACGCGAAAACGGTCCATGTCTCCTCCCGCCTGCCCCCGTCTTCGCGGGGCGTCAGGCCGTCTTGCGCGGGCGCTTGCGTTGGGGCTTGGTGGCGGCGCGCATGTCATCAACCCCGGCTTTCAGCGCAGCACCCAGGAGCCACACGTCACCGGAATAACAAATGAAATCAAAACCTTCCTTATAAAGTGCCGCCCCCTGCTCCACCGTCGGGACAAGCCGGCCAAGGGCGGTCTTGGTCTTCTTGCAGGCCTTCACCACCGTCTCGATGGCGGCGACAAAGTCGGGGTGATCAAACTTTCCTGGAATGCCGAGCGAGCACGACAGGTCGAAGTGGCCGACCCAAAGGCAGTCCACACCGTCAAGGGCGGCAATGGCCTCGGCATTTTCAACGCCGGCCTTGGTCTCAATCTGCGCAAATAGGGTCGTGCGTGCGTTGGACGCCTTCAACCCCCTCAACACATTGGCAGGTGCGCTGTAGCCGTCATGGGCAATGCCAAGGGCAACGCCGCGCTTGCCGGCAGGCACATACTTGATGCAGTCGAGGATGTGGCGGGCTTCGTCCGCGTCATTGACCATCGGCAGCATGATGCCTTCAGCGCCAATGTCGAGCCCGCGGGCAATGTG
>JBCDCF010000644.1:0-2714 GCA_039182345.1 Pseudomonadota bacterium | reverse complement strand
CTAGGTGCCGAGCGCCCATGCGGCCACGAACACGTTGATGGAGCCCATCAGGTTCACCTCCATCCCAAGATCGAACTCAGCCTCCGCCTGACCTGAGACTATGGCGGCGAGGAGGAAGATCACGTCGGGCTTCATTTCAAAGACGCGGGCAAGATCCTCACGGCTGGTGATATTGGCGGCCGTTGTGGTGAGGGTGAATGGCGCCTCCATCCTCGCAGGCTCGGCAATGTCGGCAAGGGCGAGATGGGTGATGGGTTGCCCTTTCAGCGTTCCGGCCGCGACAAGGGACCGGGCGATCTTCTGGCCCAAAAACCCACCGCCGCCGAGTATCAAAACGCGCATTGCCGTCCTCCTGTGAGCGCGCCGCGGCCCGGCATTGTGACTGTGCCAGGCGCCCTCGTTGTGTCCGGCGCTTTGGGTCTGTGTAGCGCGCACCCGGCCGTCGGCGCCAGAGCGGTGTGGGGCTGACGGCGCGAGGCCGACGGCGGTCCAGCGTCAGATGAAGGCGTCAACAAGGAGTTTCACGCCGACCGCTGCCAGAAGCACGTAGATGATGATGTAGAACCGCTCAGGCGCGATACGGCTCACAAGGGCACGGCCAAGGAACGTCATCCCCAACGCGAAGGGGGCGCTGACGGCCGCCACAATTACCCCCTCGCGCGTCAACTGCCCCAGCCAGATGAAGCCCGGCAGCTTGATGGCGTTGACGATGGCAAAGAACAGGACACTCGTCCCCACAAACGTGTCCCGCGCCAGCTTCTGCGGCAACAGATAGATTTGAAATGGGGGCCCGCCTTGGTGGAGGATGGTGGAGGTGAAGCCAGAGACCGCGCCTAGGAACACGCCCACACCCGTGCGGGGCGTTTTTGCCGGCGCCCTGCGGCGGATGAGACCATGGACGGCAAAGCTGAGCGTGATGACGCCGAGGATTCCAAGGAGCGGCTTGTGGGGCAGTGTGGCGAAAAGCACGAAGCCGATGGCAATGCCCATCATAGCCCCTGGAAGAAGCACCCTGAGATTGCTCCATGACCAATGACCGCGGTAAAGCCAAACGCTAAAGGCGTCTTGAATCATGAGGATCGGCAGCATCAGCCCTGCGGCAGCGGCCGGCGGCATCACCAAAATGAGGAGGGGCATGGACATCATCCCGATGCCCGACAATCCTCCCTTCGACAAACCTTGAAGCGCAACGACGAAAAGGAAGACGGCCACGGTGGCGGTCGATAGTTCCATCACAGACCAGGGAAAGGAGGACAGCGGCGAGGCGCCAACGGCTCCTGATGCCACGCTGTCCGACTTCGAGGCAAATCGGCGCTTGCGTCGCAACATCGGCACAGTCCTTCGCTCGGACCGGGCCATCCCCTGGCCACGCCCTTTGCAGGGCATGCCGGCGCCTGTGCTGCGCGGCCTTGCCCCGCCAAAACGCGAGCCTGTGGTGGTGTTCGGGATGAGCCACATCAAGGCGCTCGCCATGGCGTGCGTTGATTCCAAGGAGGACAGGCTGGCGCTGGTGTTCGTCAAACAGCGCCGCAAAGGCATGCGCACGGCAAACCTTGCGCCGCCGTTGTTCGCCCGCTACCGCCCCAAAGCGGTCATCTCCATGATCGGCGGCAATTTCCACAACCTTTTCGGACTGTTGGAACACCCTGAGCCGTTCGACTTTACCGACCCGGGGATCCCAGAGCTCGACACCACGCGGCGGATCGTTCCGCGCTCGGAAATGCGCGCCCTGTTCAAGTTCAACCTTGCCGACAACCTGAAAAGAATTGGCGCCCTCAGCCGGTTCTATGGCGTGCCGATGGCCCACATCGCCTCCCCGCCCCCCAACAGCGATGAGGAGCATCTGCGCAAGCACCTTGGTGGTATGGCGCACAAGGCAGGGCTCGACCCGAAGTTCACGCCCAAGATGATCCGCCTGAAGCTTTATCGGCTGCAAAACGAGATCTTGGCGGAGGGGTGCAAGGCAAACGGCGTGACCTTCATCAGCGCGCCGGCGAAAACCATTGATGAGGAAGGCTTCTTGTCGGCCCACTACCGCCAGAACGATCCCACCCATGGCAACTCCCGCTACGGCAAACAGGTGCTGCGGGATGTGCGCGGGTTCGCCGCCGACGCAGGGCTTGCCGAGTTCGCCCGCGGCTCAGGCCTTAACGGGGAGCCGGACGAGGACGGTGACCCCGCGCAACCCCAAGCCACGAACGGTCACGCAGGCACGCCATGACGCCCCGCCACCCTTATGAAGACATGGCCGACTATCGCCACTGGCGCCGCGCCGCCGGTGTCACGGCGCTGAACGAACTCGACCCGGTGGTGCGCGCCGGCTTTGCCATTGCCCCTACCGACAAGGTGGCGACCGCCGGGAGCTGCTTTGCCCAACACGTGAAGCGGCACCTTGAAGGGGCTGGGTTCGACACGTTCGTCACCGAGCCTGCGCCTCAGATCCTGCCGGAGGAACTCCAAGGCGAGTTTCAGTACGGCGTCTACACCACGCGCTCGGGCAACATCTACACCGCACGCCAGCTTCGCCAGCTGCTGCAAAGGGCCTACGGCACGTTCCTGCCGGAGGTCGAGGTGTGGGAGCATGAAGGCGGCTACGTCGACCCGTTCCGCCCCCAGGTGGCGCGCTTTGAATCGCCTGAAGAGCTGGCCGCCGATCGCGCGCAGCACCTCAAAGCCGTGCGCACCATGGTGGAGACGCTGTCCGTCTTCGTCTT
>JBCDCF010000643.1:0-2720 GCA_039182345.1 Pseudomonadota bacterium | reverse complement strand
CCGGTCTGGCGCGAGACCCACGACATCGTGCGCAAGAACGGCCTTGTCACCGTGTGCGAGGAGGCCGGCTGCCCCAATATCGGCGAGTGCTGGTCCAAAAAGCACGCCACTTTCATGATCATGGGCGACACGTGCACGCGCGCCTGTGCCTTCTGCAATGTGCGCACAGGCATCCCCCAGCCGCTGGATGAGGGGGAGCCTCAAAAGGTTGCCGATGCCGTCGCCGCCTTGGGGCTTGAGCACGTGGTGGTCACCTCCGTCGATCGGGACGACCTTAGCGACGGTGGCGCCAGGCACATGGCCAACACCATCACCGCCATCCGCAACACCTCACCGGCCACCACCATCGAGGTGCTGACGCCAGACTTCCTGCGCAAACCGGGCGCTCTGGAAATGGTGGTGGATGCGCGGCCCGACGTCTTCAACCACAATCTTGAGACGGTGCCCTCGCTTTACCTCACCGTCCGGCCAGGGGCGCGCTACTTCCACTCCATCCGCCTTTTGGACCAGGTGAAGCTGCTCGACCCGTCCATTTTCACCAAAAGCGGTATCATGGTGGGGCTGGGGGAGACGCGCAACGAAGTCCTCCAGTTGATGGATGACCTGCGCAGTGCGGACGTGGACTTCCTCACCATCGGCCAATACTTGCAGCCCACCCGCAAACACCACCCGGTGATGGACTACATCACCCCCGATGCGTTCGCCGCCTACCAGACCATCGCCTACGCCAAGGGCTTTTTGATGGTATCGGCCTCGCCGCTCACCCGCTCGTCCTACCACGCAGGCGATGACTTCGCGAAGCTGAAGGCCGCCCGCGCCGCCAAGGCCACCGCAGGCGTTCCCTGATGCCACAGTTCGAGACCACGCGGCGCGTCAACCACAGCGCGGACAACATGTTCGACCTTGTGGCAGACGTGAAGGCGTACCCTCGCTTCGTGCCCTTGTGCCGGAGCCTGACCGTGCGACGCAGGGACAGCCTTGGGGACGGCCGCGAGGTGCTGATTGCTGAGATGACGGTGGCCTACAAGTTCATCAAAGAGAGCTTTACCTCCCGCGTGATTTTGGACCGTGCCAACAATAGGATCGACGTCAGCTACCTGGACGGCCCATTTCAGGAGATGAACAACCGCTGGTCCTTCGAGCCCGTGGGCGAGGACAAGACCGACGTGCACTTTGCCATCAAATACGAGTTCAAGAACCGCGCTCTGGCATCCCTGATGGGCTCTGTCTTCGACCGTGCGTTCCGCCGATTTGCCGACGCCTTTCAGGAACGGGCCGACAAGGTCTACGGCGTCACCGCCTAGGCCCTACGGGGAGGGGGCGGCACTGTCAGGAGGTCCGACGCATCTGACGGTGGCGGGCGATTCGGCGGGCGGCAACTTTGCTGCAGCCCTGGTGGTGCGGGCGCGCGATGAGGGTATGCGCACGCTTGATTCGGCAATCCTCCTGTCCCCCGTCACGGACCTTGTGTACGAGGATCACGCCTCATTCGAGGCGCGCGCCCCCACAGGGTTCATCTACGACACCGCCTTTATGGGTTTCGTGCGCGGGGCCGATGCGATGAAAAAGGCCCACTGGACCCACCCCCATGTGAGCCCTTTGCGGGCCGACCTGTCGGGCTTTTCGCCAACCTTGATCGTCACCGGCGGTGTCGCCCCGGTGGAACACCACGTGGCCGAGGGGCAGGACCACGGGTTCTACTTCTTCCGCACACTGGTGCCGGAAGGGGACGTCACCTTTGCAGGGATCCAATCGTTCCTCGCAAAGGTCTCCTGACAGCTTGCGGAGTTGGCGCGCCCGCGACAGTCCAGTCTGAACGAAGCGCGCCGGACATGTTTTAGTCGGTGACGACGGGCCTCTTCGGATCGCCGCCCCATTCGGTCCATGACCCGTCATAAACGGCCGCGTCCGTGCCGAGCTTTTCCAGGGCCATGGCCAGAATGGCCGCCGTCACGCCAGAGCCGCAGCTGGTGATGGCGGGCTGGTCGAGGTTCACGCCGGCTGCAAGGAAGGCGGCCCGCAAGTCGTCTTCGGACTTCAGCGACCCATCGGCGTCCACCAATTGTCCATAATGAACATTGAGGGCGCCAGGCATGTGGCCTGAGCGGATGCCTGGCCGCGGCTCCTTCGCCTTGCCGGCAAAACGATCGGGGGCGCGGGCATCGATCACCGTCCCGCCCGCTTCAAGGGCCGCCGCCACGGTATCAGCGTCCACGAACAGCGCCTTGCCGGGGGAGGGCGTATACGTCACAGCCGTCACAGGAGCGGGCGGACCTGTCTCCACAGCGCCGCCCTCTGACGTCCACTTGGCAAAGCCCCCATCAAGCAGCGCCACGCTCTTGTGGCCCATGGCGCGGAACATCCAGTAGGCGCGTGGGGCAGCAAAGGGGGCCGCGGCCTCGTAGACCACCACCGTGTCCGTCTCAGAAATCCCCATGGCGCCCACGGCGTCCGCAAAGGCGTGTGGGGAGGGCATGGTGTGGGGAAGGGCACTTTCCTGGTCGGCCACCACGTCAATGTCGAAGCGGGCAGCGCCGGGGATGCGGCCTGCCAGGTACTCCGCCGTCCCGTCCCGACCGGTGTCGGGCATGTGCCAGGACGCATCGACAGTTTTGACCGAGCCGAGGTTCTCCTTCAGCCACGCAGCGCTCACCAACATATCAATCCACCAGCGCCAGCCGGACCCGCCGGTTCTGCCGCCCCTTCTTCTCGATCTTCGT
>JBCDCF010000642.1:0-2729 GCA_039182345.1 Pseudomonadota bacterium | reverse complement strand
GCTTTACCTGCCAGCGGATCATCCGTTGGCTTCCAGAAGATGGCGACGATGGTGCCCTCGCCGCGTGATCGACATCACACCCTTGCTTTTCTGTCATGTTTGCGGCGACAGGGGCGTCACGGGTTTGGCGGCGCCACCAAATGCCCATCTGCCACCAACGCGGCCGAAAGGGGCTGTAGCGCCGCATCGGCCGCACAGAACGCCTCGAACCGCCTGTCCACGAAGGCTTTGAAACGGCGGTCCGGGTCGATGGTGGTGGCGGCGGCCCCCATCCTTTCCTGTGCCTTCGCCAAGGAAGCGTCGCGCCCCATCGCCACCGAGGCGACCATGGCCGCGCCCAACAGGCCAGGCTCCTCGCACGAGGGGATGATGACAGGGCGCTGCCAGGCCGTTGCCTTGACCGCACTCACCTGTCCATCGCCGGCATGGGCCAAGCCGCCGCCCATGCGCACAGCATCCACCGCAAGGCCCGCGGCCTCGATCTTCGCCAGGATGAGGCGGGTGTGGAAGGCAAGGCCCTCAAGGACGCTGTAGGCAAGGGCCGGCCCATCGTGCCCGTCCGATAAGCCGATGAAGGCGCCCCGGCGATCGGGGTCCCAATGGGGCACACGCTCGCCATTGAGGTAGGGGATGAACAACGGCGCGGGGCCGATGGTGGCGCTCGACGGGTCAAGGTTCAGCGCATCGCGCGCCCAATCAAGGGTGCCGCCGCCGCATTGGGATGGGCCGCCGAGCTGGTGGAGCCCCTCCCCCCACGTCACCGCCATCAGTCCCTTGGCAGTGACGGGGTGGTCCGCGAACGCCCCCACCACCTCCGTCGTACCTGCCACATTATAGGCCTTGCCCACGCCCAGCGCTCCCAGCCCTGCCACAGCGCACCAGGTGTCGAAGGAGGAGACGGCCACCTTGGCACCCTGGAGTGCCGGGAGCCCGTCGCATTGGACCGTCCCCAGGACGTCGGTGGGCGCCATCATGGGCGGGACGAGCGCCATGGTGGCTGCAACCCCTTCCACGTGACAGGCAGCGGCTGCAAGAGCGTCTGAGGCCGCTTTCAGCCTTGCAGACGAGATCCAGTCGGTGGCGATGGTGCCCGTCAGCTTGGCGTTGATGAAATCCTTGGGCTCGCACACCCTTGCGGCGGCGGCCAACACATCGGGCCGGGTGCGCCACAGGTGCCACAGGCGCGCGGCAGGGTGGAAAGGGTTCAGCGCCTCCACCTCTGCGGCATCGCCGAACAGGGGGGCCAGCGTCGTCACATCGTCGGCGCGGCTGTCGGCCCAGCCGATGGCGGGGTGTACCGGGCAAAGCTCTTTGTCCAAAAGGATCTGGGTGCGCGTCATACCGGTGGCGGCAACGGCAGCGACGGTCTTGCCGCGGGTCAGACGCTCGATGCTGTGGTGAAGGTCGTCCCACCAGGCCACCACGTCGAACTGGTGACTGCCGTCGTCTGCGGTCCGCGCACTGGGGCCTGGCGCGGTGACAAGGTCGTCCATCTCACCTGTTTCGGTGAGGAGTGCTGCGCGGCTATGGGTGGTGCCTGCGTCGATGGCAAGGATGAGCATCGCGCCTCACCGGTCTCTCGCTGCGCGCGGAAAACGGGGCCGACTGTGCGGCGTCGGGTTCAGTTCGCCGGCGTTTCGGCGTTTTGCTCGGCGGGTTTTGTAGCGCCGTCGGTGGAGGTCTGCTGGGTCGCTTCGGTGCGTTCGTCCCTGGCCGCGGCGGCCTTGGCCTGGATGGCATCGATTTCAGCCACGATGGCATCGCGCTGGCTGCGCCATTGGGCTTCGCTCTTGCGAAGGTTCTCCACCTCGCGCTCAAGGGTCGCTTTGCGGCCACCAAGCTCGCTCTCGATGCGGCTCAACTCGCGCTGACGGTCGCTGATTTCGGCGGTCTTGCGGGCAATTTGCTCTTGCAGGCCCTTGGTGTCGGCCTCGATCTTTTCGGCAAGGGCGGCGGCCTCGTCCTGGCGCGACTTGATCAGCGCTTCGATCTCACCCTGGCGCTTGGTCAGATCCTCGATGGACTGGTTCAGCGCGGCGGTTTTGTCGGCAGACGCCTGTGTGAGGCTGGCCTCATCATCCTTCAGCGAGGCGATGGTGGCGCTGAGGGCATCGCGCTGCTTGGTGAGATCGTCAAGCTGCGTGCGGATTTGTGCGCTCTGCGCCTGGCTGTCGGCCACGTCCTGCGTTGCGCTCTCGTGCTGACCTTTCAGATCGGTGAGTTCGGCGCGCAGGGCATCGATGGACCTGCTGAGGTCGCTGGTGCGCGTCTTCAACGTGTCGACGGTGGATTGGAGCGTGGTCTCGGCCGCCCTCAGGGTCTCCATCGTGGTGTTGCCTGAGGTGACCGCGGCAGTGAGCGTCTTCTCCTCGTCGGTCAGCTTGGCGATGGCGCTTTCCATGGCGCTCTTTTGCCCTGTGAGACCGTCGAGGTCGCTGCGCAAGGCAGCGACCTCATTGGTGAGTGTGGTGTGTTCGGCGCTGGCGGCCTGGACCTGTCGCGTCAGGTCCTCAAGCTCAGTGCGCTGCTCTTCGGTGGCCGAGGCGGCATCGTCGCGCTGTTGCTTCAGCGTTTCGATCTCGCTGGTGAGGTCGTCGCGCTGCTTGGTGAGCGCGTCCACCTCGCCCGAAAGGCTGGTCTTCTGCCCGTCGAGAGTTTCGACCTCTGCCTTTGCGGCGGTCATGTCGGCCTCTGTCGCCTTCAGCGCGGCTTGGGCATCGCTGAGGGCT
>JBCDCF010000641.1:0-2737 GCA_039182345.1 Pseudomonadota bacterium | reverse complement strand
GGCGTCGCGCTGGCCGCGCTTCATCTCCTCAAAGCCGGCATCACCTGCGTTGTCGATCCGGGCACTTTGTTCGACACTGAGGGCGCTGCGGCAGCGCTGCGGGCCGTTGGCCTTCGGGGCGTTCTTGCCGCCCCTTATGTGTGGGACGCGGGCGCCCCGCTCCCAGGTCTTGTGTCAGGCGCGCTCCACCGCCGCGTGCCGGCAAGCCTTGACCGCTGCCGTGCGCTCCTAGTCGCTCCCGTCCCAGGCACCGGCGGGCAGATTGCCACCCACATAGCCGTTTACGGCGAGCACACCGCCTCGGACACCCTTTGGCGCGAGGCCGCCGCCGTGGCGCGTGACAAGGGTCTCACATTATCAGCGCACCTGATGTTCGACCCTCGCCTCAGCGCAGCATTCAAAGAGGCGCGGGGATGCAGCGTCGTTGCGCACCTTGATGCCCTTGGCGTTCTTGGCGCGAACGTCACCCTGACCCACCTCAACAATCTTGACGATCGCGACCTTGAGATTCTCCAAAACCGCCAGACGCGGGCCATCTGGTGCCCTGCGAATGCGCGCCTCGCCGAGGCTCATGGCGGGATGAACCGACTGTCGGAGTTCGCCGAGCGCGGCGGCGTCGTCGGTGTGGCTATGGACATGCCTCACGACCACGCCATCGGTGAGATCGGCACCGTCGCTCGGCTTTCGGCAGGCGCGGCAGGCCCCTCGTCACGCACACTCTTTGGCATGATGACCCGCGAGGCCGCGCGGACAATCAACGACGGCACCATCGGCGGCGATGTCCTCGGCCTCCTTGAGGTGGGCGCGGCTGCCGACATTGTCGTGCGTTGGCCGGATGGACCGGAGCGCATGCCATCGCTCGACCTTTTCGCCGAGCTCACCACCCTTGCACGGCCGAGCGGCGTGCGGACTGTGCTCATCGCTGGCGACATCGTGCTTGCCGAAGGGGTTGCAACGCGGGTCGACGAGGCGCGTCTCACCCGCCGGGGCCGTGAGGCAAGTCAGGCACTGTTTCAGCGCATTGGCTACGGCGGTGTTGGCCCTGCGGCAGTGGCATGAGCCCGGACGAGTATCGCGCCCATGATGCGATGGGCCTTACAACCCTCGTCAAAAAGGGCGACGTTACGCCCAAAGAACTGGTGGAGATCGCAGCAAAGCTCATCACCGATGAGCGGTTGAACGCGTTCATCGCCCTTGATTTGGAGGGTGCGCGTGTTGCGGCCGCGAAAGGACCGTCGGGGCCGTTCGCCGGCGTCCCGTTCGCCATCAAAGACCTCAACACGACCATGGCCGGCTTACCGGCAACCAAGGCAAGTGCGTTGCTCGCCAACGCAGTTGCAGCCGAAGACAGCGAGATCGTCCGCAGGATCAGGGCCGCAGGGCTCATTCCCATGGGGCTCACCAACACGCCGGAATTCGGCCTCAACGTCTCAACGGAGCCTCTGGTCTATGGTGCAACGCGGCACCCGCGCGATCCCACGGGCGGCCTCAGCCCTGGTGGGTCTTCGGGCGGGTCGGCAGCAGCTGTGGCCGGTGGGCTCGTTCCCGCCGCCCATGCCACCGACAGTTCCGGCTCGATCCGCATTCCGGCCGCGCTGTGTGGCCTCATCGGGCTGAAGCCGAGCCGCGGCCGAACGCCACTCCTGCCGGACATTGCGCGCGACAGGCACACCATCACCTCCGCGCACGCCTTGACCCGAACGGTGCGTGATTGTGCAGCCCTCCTTGATGCCGTCTCGGCGCCGTTTGCCGCAACAGCCGCCCCGCCGGATGTCGCCACAGTCCCCTACGCCCAATCCCTTGATCTTCCGCTCGGCGTTCTCCGCTGTGTCCTCATCGAATCTCAGAGCGCCGGCATTCCGGTCGCCCCTGGCTGCATCGCGACCGCGCAAGAGACGGCAGCACGCCTCAGCGACTTTGGGTTATCGGTGAGGGTCGCCCCCTCGCCTGTTCAGCTGCCAGATCTTTGGGGGCCGATGCGGGACACCCTTGCCTCGCGCATGGCCAAAGCCGTCGAAGGCGCGCGGACAATCACCGGCTCAAAGGCCTCGGCTGAGCCTTTGGTGGAAGAACTCGCGCACCAAGGTCAGGCGATGACGGAGGCAGACCATCGTGATGCCGCGGAGGACACACGCCGCATCACAGCACCCTTCGCAGCTCTTTTTGAGGACGCCGATCTTGTGATCACGCCGACAATTGCGGTGGACTGCCTGCAGCTTGGCACGCTGGACACCCAAAAGGACGCGGCAACGTTCTTTCCAGCCATGATGGGCGTTGCCGCCTACGCGCCCCTTTACAACATCACGGGGCTTCCCGCGATCTCATTGCCGATGGGCGTCACGGACCGCGGGGATCCCCTCGGCATCATGATTGGCGCAAGGTTTGGTCGGGAGGATGTGCTCCTGCGCCTTGCCGCACACCTGGAGGCAGACGGCGCCTTCCGCGCCGACGCGCACACGGCCCTCGGGGGCTCCCGCCATGACGGTTGAGACGGGGGCCGAGGCCATCGCACGGGTTCTGCGCCTGCAGGGGATCGACGCGGTGTTCGCCCTTTGCGGCGATCACATCAATCAGTTGTTCATGGCCATGGATCGCGCGGGCATCCACATCATCGATGTGCGCCACGAGGCGGCCGGCGTGCAAATGGCCGACGGGTATGCCCGGGCTACCGGCCAGCCCGCGGTTTTCGTTGCCACCGGTGGACCCGGACATGCCAACGCTTTGACGGGGCTGCAGG
>JBCDCF010000640.1:0-2744 GCA_039182345.1 Pseudomonadota bacterium | reverse complement strand
CGTTCGACTTTTTGCAGGAGGGGGCGCGGGCCTACATCGCCATTTCGGGCGGGATCGACACGCCGCTTCAGCTCGGCAGCCGCTCCACCTATGCCATCGGCGCGCTGGGCGGCGTCGGCGGCCGGGCCATTGCCGCCGGCGACACCCTCCCCCTCGGCCCGTCCGACAATTCGGGCGACGGCAAGCATGTGCCGGCAAACCTCCAACGCGTGCCGGCGGACGGCGCGGAGCTTCGCGCCCTGCCTGGGCTCTACTGGCACCGCATCACCGAGGCGAGCCAGGGAACCTTCTTCTCCGACACCTGGACGGTGGCGCCTGAAGCGGACCGCATGGGCTACCGCTTCCGCGGCGGGCGGCCCATGGAGTTCGTGGAGCGCGAGCAGCCCTTCGGCGCAGGGTCCGACCCCTCAAACATCACCGATGCGTGCTATCCTTACGGTTCCATCCAAATCCCCGGTGGGACCGAACCCATCGTCCTTCACCGCGATGCGGTCTCAGGCGGGGGCTACTTTATGGTGGGGACGGTGATTTCGGCTGATATGGACTTGATTGGGCAGCTTCAACCCAACAAGACCGTCAGATTCGTCGAGGTGGACATGGACACGGCCCTTTCCGCACGTCAGGAACAGGCCGGGATCCTCACCGAGATCCGCAGCGCCCTATCCTGATTTGAAACAGCACAGGACCAACAGATGACCGCTCGAACCGAAAGTCCCACCCTTGCCGGCGCGTTTCTGACAGGCAGCAACCCGGTTGTGCGCAACGTGCTTCTGGCCGTTGTGGGCTCGCTGGCGCTGTGGCTGTCGGCCAAGGTGCAGGTGCCGTTCTACCCCGTGCCCCAGACCATGCAGACCTTCATGATCCTGGTGATCGGCATGGCCTTCGGCTGGCGTCTTGGGGCGGCGACAATCCTCCTCTACCTCGCCCAAGGCGCCATGGGGATGCCGGTGTTCGCAGGCACGCCAGAGCGCGGCATCGGCCTTGCCTATATGATGGGGCCGACGGGCGGCTATCTGGTGGGCTTCTTCCTGGCAGGGGTCGTGGTCGGCTTCCTGGCCGAGCGGCGCTGGGATCGCAACGTTCTGACCACCCTTGCGGCGATGACCATCGGCACGGCCATCATCTTCGGCTGCGGTGTCCTGTGGCTCGGCACGTTGATCGGGTGGGACAAGCCCGTCCTTGCCCTTGGGGTGACGCCGTTCCTGCTTGGTGCGGCCGCAAAGATTGCTCTTGCGGCAGCGGTTCTGCCCCTTGCGTGGCGCCTGGTGGGCGCCCTTCGCTAACGCATCCCCTTCGCTGGCGCATCCGATCCGGCCGGGCACCACCGGCCGGATCTCCCTAAGTGCCCGCCGGCTCTCCCCGGTGTGCGGCCAATTGCCCAAGGCGCGCCCCTTGCGCCCAACGTCTCTCCCATAATTCTTGTGCGCGCGTGAATGCGATGCGCTGTCGTCAAGTGAAAGCTGTATAAGGGTCTCACTGGATCACAGCGCGCACGTCTTCGTGGAAGCGTGTTTTGCGCGCCTTGAGTGGAGAGCGCCCATGTTTGCCATTGAAGCGGCCAGCTTCACCGATCCCTCGGCGCCCGAAGTCTTCACACGCTCGTTGCGGCAGACCGGATTTGCGGTCCTCAAAGACCATCCCATCACCCCTGAACGCATTGACGAGGCCTATCGCCTGTGGGGCACCTTCTTCGCCTCGCCCGACAAGGCAGGCTACCAGGTGGAGCCGCCAAAACCCGACGGCTACTACCCCTTCCGCTCCGAGAACGCCAAAGGTGCCAAGGCGAAGGACTTGAAGGAGTTCTTCCAGGTCTACCCCGACACACCGCTGCCCGAAGGCGTCGCGGAACACACACGCGCCCTTTACGATGACCTTGTGGGCCTTGGCAAAACCCTGCTCGGGTGGATCGATGCCAACACGCCAGAGAATGTGCGCGCCACCTTCTCCCAGCCTTTGACGGCGATGGTGGACGGCAGCGCCATGAACATGCTGCGCATCCTTCACTACCCGCCCCAGGAAGGCGCTCTTCCGGAGCCTGGCGCCACCCGCGCGGCAGCGCACGAAGACATCAACCTCATCACGCTTCTTCTGTCGGGCTCAGCGCCAGGGCTGCAGGCGCGCGACACCGACGGGGCCTGGCATGACGTGCCCTGCGACAGGGGCATGATAGCGGTCAACATTGGTGACATGTTGCAACGGGCCTCGGCCGGTCACTACCCCTCCACCACCCACCGTTTGGTCAACCCTGAAGGGGAGAGCGGGGGCGCGCGCTTTTCCATGCCCCTCTTCGTGCACCCGCGGCCTGAGGTGATGCTGGACACCACCACGTCGGCGAACGAGTATTTGCAAGAACGATTGCGTGAGATCGGCCTCGCCAGCTGATCTTGGCGCATCAATTGCTCTCATTGGGGCCAACGATTGCCCTGAAATGAATGCCTTGGAGGAGGTGACATGACCCTGAAACCCTTGCTGGCGGGCCTCGCCGGCGCCGCGATGATGGCCTTTACCGCCCAAGCGGCAGACGAGTTCCGTCCCGCGGTGGTGTTCGACATGGGCGGCAAGTTCGACAAGTCGTTCAATGAAGGCGTCTGGAACGGCGTGAAGCGCTTCATGGACGAGACCGGCGTTGAGGTGATGGAGTTCGAGGTCACCAACGAGACCCAGCGCGAACAGGCGATCACCCGCATGGCCCAAAGGGGTGCCACGCTGGTGATTGGTGTGGGCTTTGCCCAGGCCGATGCCAT
>JBCDCF010000639.1:0-2745 GCA_039182345.1 Pseudomonadota bacterium | reverse complement strand
CAGACACGCCCCCCGCACGGTGCCTGAGCCCACCCCCTTCATGCAGCTGTCGGGGCTGGAGCCGTTCACGCTGACGCCCGAAATCCCTTTCGTGAATGTGGGCGAGCGAACCAACGTCACGGGCTCGGCCCGCTTCCGCAAGCTGATCAAAGAGGGCGACTATGCCACCGCCCTTGAGGTGGCGCGCGACCAGGTGGAGAACGGCGCGCAGATCATCGACGTCAACATGGACGAAGGGCTTTTGGATTCCGAGGAGGCGATGGCCCTCTTCCTGAAGCTCGTCGCCTCCGAGCCCGACATTGCGCGCGTCCCCATCATGGTGGATTCCTCCAAGTGGGAGGTGATCGAGGCGGGCCTTCAACAGGTCCAGGGCAAGGCGGTGGTGAACTCCATCTCCCTGAAAGAGGGCGAAGGGCCTTTTCTTGAACAGGCCGCCCTGGTGCGCCGCTATGGGGCCGCCGTGGTCGTCATGGCCTTCGACGAAGCTGGCCAGGCCGACACGTTCGAGCGCAAGACCGAGATCTGCGCGCGCTCCTACAAGCTCCTTACCGAGGTGGCGGGGATTCCTCCTGAGGACATCATCTTCGACCCCAACATCTTCGCCGTTGCCACAGGCATCGAGGAGCATGACGGCTATGGCGTTGCCTTCATCGAGGCGACCCGCTGGATCCGCGAAAACCTGAAGGGCGCCCACGTCTCTGGCGGCGTCTCCAATCTCTCCTTCTCCTTCCGCGGGAACGAGAGGGTGCGCGAGGCCATGCACTCGGTCTTCCTCTACCACGCCATCAGGGCGGGGATGGATATGGGGATCGTCAATGCCGGCCAGCTTGCCGTCTACGATGATCTTGAGGCCGAACTGCGCGAGTTGTGCGAGGACGTGGTGCTGAACCGCCGGTCCGATGCCACCGAGCGCCTTCTTGAGGCGGCCGAGCGTTGGAAGGGCGGCGAGGGCAACAAGCGCGCCGCCGACCTCTCCTGGCGCGAGAACGATGTATCGGAGCGGCTGAAGCACGCCCTCGTCCACGGCATCACCGAGTTCATCGACGAGGATGTGGAGGAGGCCCGCGCCGCCGCCTCACGCCCGCTCGACGTCATCGAAGGGCCTTTGATGGCCGGCATGAACGTGGTGGGCGACCTCTTCGGCGCCGGCAAGATGTTCCTGCCCCAGGTGGTGAAGTCCGCCCGTGTGATGAAGCGGGCCGTTGCCTACCTGCTTCCATACATGGAGGCGGAGAAAGAGGACAACGCGCGCTCCAATGCCGGCAAGATCTTGCTTGCCACCGTCAAAGGCGATGTCCACGACATTGGCAAGAACATCGTCGGCGTTGTCCTCCAGTGCAACAATTTCGAGGTGATCGACCTTGGCGTGATGGTGCCTGCCGCCAAGATCTTGGAGACCGCCAAGAACGAAGGGGTGGACATCATCGGCCTCTCGGGCCTCATCACCCCGTCCCTTGACGAGATGTGCCATGTGGCCGCGCAAATGGAGCGGGACGGGTTCGACGTGCCCCTCCTCATCGGCGGCGCCACAACCTCGAAGGTGCACACGGCCGTCAAGATCCACCCCAACTATGACCGGGGCCAGGCAGTCTACGTGACCGATGCCTCCCGCGCCGTTGGCGTATGCTCGAAGCTTCTAGCGGATCGGGAGGCGTTTGTGGGGGCGGTGCAGGAGGAGTATCAGGCCGTCGCCGCCTCCTACCTGCGCGGCCAGAGCGAGAAGAGGCGCCTGTCCATTGAGAACGCGCGCGCCCGCCGTTTTGGTGTGGACTGGGAAAGCTACACGCCCCCAACGCCGGCCTTCACAGGGCTGAAATCCCTCGAAGTGCCGCTTGAAACGCTTGTCCCCTTCATCGACTGGACGCCGTTCTTTTCCGCCTGGGAGATTAAAGGCACCTACCCGCGAGTGTTGGAAGACCCGCGGGCAGGGGAGGCGGCGCGCGCCCTTTTCGCCGACGCCGAGGCGATGCTGAAGGAGATGGTCGCTGACAAGTGGCTGACGGCCAAAGGCGTCATCGGCCTGTGGCCTGCCCAGGCGGATGGCGACGACATCATCGTCTATGGCGAGGATGGCGGCGAGACGGCGCGCCTTCACACCCTTCGCCAGCAAATTGCCCGTGACGGGGAGCGTGCCAACGTTGCCCTGTCCGACTTCATCGCGCCTTTGGGAACGGCGCCCGACCACATCGGCGGCTTCTGTGTGACGGCCGGAATTGGCGAGGAAACCTTGTCCGCCCGGTTCGATGCTGCGGGCGACGATTACGGCAAGATCCTCTCCCAATCCCTTGCGGACCGTTTGGCCGAAGCCTTTGCCGAGTACGCCCACGCCAAGGTGCGGCGCGAGTTCTGGGGGTATGCGCCAGACGAAGCGTTTGGCCCTGAAGAACTGATTGCAGAGGCCTACAACGGCATCAGGCCGGCGCCAGGCTACCCCGCACAGCCCGACCATACCGAAAAACGCACCCTCTTTTCCCTCCTCGATGCGCCCGCCCGCACAGGGGTGAAGCTGACGGAAAGCTGCGCCATGTGGCCGGCCTCATCGGTCTCGGGCCTTTACTTCAGCCATCCGGACAGTTTCTATTTCGGTGTTGGAAAAATTGAGCGCGACCAGGTGAAAGACTATGCGGCGCGCAAGGGCTGGTCGTTGGAAGAGGCGGAGCGGTGGCTCGCGCCCATCCTCAATTATCAGCCCGCGCCGCTTTTGAAGGCCGCCTGAGCCCGCGCACAAACGTAAGGCAAGGTATT
>JBCDCF010000638.1:0-2749 GCA_039182345.1 Pseudomonadota bacterium | reverse complement strand
GACCATCGACCCCGTCCACATGCTTGTGGGGCCCGGCAATGCGTTTGTGGCCGAGGCCAAGCGCCAGCTCTTCGGCCGTGTGGGGATCGACCTGTTCGCAGGGCCCACCGAGACGCTCATCATCGCCGATGAGACGGTGGACGCTGAGATGTGCGCCACGGACCTTTTGGGCCAGGCCGAGCATGGCTACAACTCGCCAGCCGTCCTCCTCACCAACTCGCGCAAGCTGGCGGAGGAGACGATGGCCGAGGTGGACCGGCTGCTTGCGATCCTTCCCACAGCCGACACTGCCGCTGCCAGCTGGCGCGACTATGGTGAGGTGATTGTCTGCGACACGTACGAGGAGATGCTCGCCGTTGCCGACGACATTGCCTCAGAGCACGTCCAGGTCATGACCGACCGTGACGACTGGTTCCTGGACAACATGACCTGCTACGGCGCCTTGTTCCTGGGAGCACGCACCAACGTTGCCAATGGCGACAAGGTGATCGGCACCAACCACACCCTCCCCACCAAAAAGGCCGGGCGCTACACGGGCGGTCTCTGGGTGGGCAAGTTCTTGAAAACCCACTCCTACCAAAAAATCCTCACCGACGAGGCGGCGGCGGCCATGGGCGCCTACTGCTCTCGCCTGTGCCTTTTGGAGGGGTTCGTGGGCCATGCCGAGCAGGCCAATGTGAGGGTGCGCCGCTATGGCCGCCAGAACGTGCCTTACGGGGCCGCTGCCGCGTAAAGCTGCCGGCTGGAGGACCCCCTTCGCTGGAGAATTCTCCTTAAAGCGTCAATGTCAGTGTGACGACGCCGGGGTCCTCCAAATCGGGTCTCGCCACGAAGCCTACGGAGCTGCAAAGGCGCAACATGGCCGTGTTGTCGGCAAGGACAGGGCCTTCCAGGACGCTGAGGCCTTCGCCCCGTGCATAGTCCACAAGGGTGGTGAGGAGGGCGCGGCCGATGCCTGCGCTCTGCCTGTCGCTGCGCACAAGAATGGCGAATTCGGCGCGCTGACCATCGGGGTCGGCGTGAAGGCGTGAGACGCCCAGCAGCGCGCCATCGGCAGGGTCGAGCGCCACGAAAGCCATGGCACGGGCATAGTCAATCTGCGTGAAGCGCGAGATCTGGTCGTGGTCGAAGTTGGAGAAGGCACCGAAGAAACGCCGCCTCACGTCAGCGGCGGTGATGCGCGCCAAGAAGGCAGGGTAGAGCACCTCGTCCTGGGGCTTGATGGGACGAATGTCGATGCTGCCGCCTGCGATGTCCGCCCTTGTCACAAGGCTTGACGGATACGGGCGGATGGCAAAGCGCGGGTTGCCTCCCGGCGCGACGGGGGGGGCCGAGACCACGCGCACCCGTGCATCGAGCGCGATGGCGCCGCTGGGGTCGCTGAGGAGCGGATTGATGTCGAGCTCCCTGATCTGCGGGAAGTCGGACGCAAGATAAGACAGGCGCACGAGCGCGGTCTCAAGCGCCTCAAAGTCCACCGCGGGCTTGTCGCGATAGCCGCGCAAAAGGGCGCCGATACGGGTGGCGTGGATGAGGTCTGCAGCGAGCATCCTGTCAAGCGGTGGCAGGCCGAGCGCCTTGTCCGACACCACCTCCACAGCCGTCCCGCCGGCACCGAACAGGATGACCGGGCCGAAGATCGGGTCGTCCGCAAGGCCGAGGATCAACTCGTGCGCATCGCGGCGGCGGATCATCGGTTGCACCACAACACCGTCGATGCGTGCGTCGGGGCGCAGGCGCGTGGCCTCTTCCATCATGGCGTTGCTTGCTTGGCGAACCTCATGGGGGCTTGCAAGATTGAGGCGAACGCCGCCCACGTCCGACTTGTGGGTGATGTGCGGCGACAGGATTTTGACAGCAACGCCATCGGCCGCGTTGGGACCGCGCAGAAGTTTGCGCGCAATGTCGGCGGCCGCGTGCGGCGAGCGGGCCACTTCGGAGGGCACCGTCGCAATCCCATAGGCGGACAGGACGGATTTTGCCTCCACCTCCGTCAACAGCGTGCGGCCTTGTTCCAAGGCGCCTTCGATGAGGGTGTGGACAGTGCCTCTGTCGGGGGCAAAGCCTTCCGCCTCGGCGGGGGGCACGCGGGTGGACTGGCTCTGGGCTTTGCGGTGGCGCACCAGGTGGTTAAAGGCGGACACAGCCTCGCTGGGGTTGGTGAAGGTGGGGATGGCCGAGGCCTCAAAAAGCTCAGCACCTTCGGAAGCGGCAGCCCCGCCAAGCCACGCGGCAAGGAGGGGCTTTTTGCGGTTGTGCCAGGACGAAACGCGGGAGACCACCGCCTCCGCTGCCTCCTTGGAAGAGGCAAGCCCGGTGGGGCAGTTCATGACGAGGATGGCGTCGAACCCTTTGTCGGCAAACAGGATGTCGAGGGCGGCCTCGTATCGCTCAGGACCTGCATCGCCGATAATGTCGACGGGGTTGGCTTTGGACCAATTGGCGGGCAGCACCTCGTTAAGGGCCGCAAGGCTTTCCTCCGACAAGGTGCCGAGCTTGGCATCGGTGTTGGAGAGGGAATCGACGGCCAGAACGCCGGCGCCGCCGCCATTGGTGAGGATGGCGAGCCTGTCGGAAGACAATGGATTTAACCGCGCAAGGGTCTGTGCGGCGCCGAAAAGGTCCGACAGGTTGTCCACCCGCAAAAGGCCGGCGCGGGCGAATGCGGCGTCGTAGACAGCGTCCACCCCCGCAAGCGCCCCGGTGTGAGAAGCGGCCGCGCGAGAGGCCGTCTCCGAGCGGCCGGCTT
>JBCDCF010000637.1:0-2754 GCA_039182345.1 Pseudomonadota bacterium | reverse complement strand
GTCCCCGGAGATGACGCGGTGGTAGTGGTGGACGGTGAGGTGCCGCGCCTGCTCCAGGATTTCCAGGATGCGGCCGTTTTCCTCAGCCACGTCAAGGCCGAGGGCGCGGGAGATGCGGCCCGCGCTCTCAGGCTGTGCGGACTCCTGCATGGCGCCCGTGGCACGGGAGGCGACCAGCTGGGCAAGATCGCCGCTGGGGGATTGGGGGCGCTGGGCCATGGCGCTTTCAAGGCCTGGCCGCCCGGCTTGGCTGCGCCTGCCTTCCACCCGCGCCAGGAGTTCGCGGGCTTTTTTGGCCTCCTCCTCAAGAATCCTGTCCACCATGCGGTTGTGGTAGGCGATGAAGGCGGCCTGCATTTGCGAGACGACGAAGTTCTCATCATTGCGCGGATCGCCGATGATGGCGGTGGCGCGCCCAGGCGGGCTTGCGCGCAAAAGGTCATGGCGGCGCCGTGCCTCGTCGCCGAAGACGGTGATGGCGCCGATGCGAAGGTAAGGCCCATCATAAAGGTAAGGGGTGCGCTCGGGCCCGCCGCCATAGACGCAATCAAGGTCGAGGTCGGCTGTGCGGGCGTTCTCGATCACCTGGTTTGTGGCGATCTCATCAAAACTCGTCACCGTGTCGAAGGTGATGTCGTGGTCGATGAACTGGCCCAGGAACACGTAGGCCAGCGGCATTTCCGATGGTCTTTCGCGCGCTTCGCCCGGAGCCGTCATCCTTTGGCCGAGCCGCACAAGGTCGTAGCGCGGGCTTGGATGGGCAATCAGACCGTCGGGCCTGTTGGGGGCACGCACGGCAAAAAGCCTGCCGAAGCCACCGATATTGGCGTTTTCCCCGGCGCGCTGAAATGCGGCCGGTGGAGGATAATCGGGATTGGCGTGGGAGCCGGTGGCGTTGGCGCTCGCCACAAGGGCAAGGAGGGCGGTGGAGCCCAAAAGTGATGTGATGAATGACTTGTACATGGCTTTTCATCCGTCGAATAAAACAATCGCGGCGCCATGCTTGCCGCAAACGCGGCAAAAGTGAAGCCGCCCCGCCCATCAATCGCCGTGTCGAGGGTGGCAAGCGCGTATTGGCTCACCCTACGGCTGCAAGCCCAACACCCCCCAACGAAGGGCACACACTCTCAACAAGCCTCCCCATCAGTTCCTTTGGAGAGACGGAAAGCCTGACGTTCCTTCGGAGCCGACAAGGACAGAACCCCGCGGAGGGGGGCTCAGGTCAACCCCGAAGAGCCGTAGGCGTGGGTTGAGGTGAGCCCCCTCCGCGGGATGATGGACTAAGGCGGGAGAGGCTTGGTACGGCCCCCACAGACGATCCCTGGAACTCAAGCCGCAGCCTTTTGCTCCTCCTCGGCAATCTTCACCAGCTTGGTGAGCACGGCCGCCACCCCGTTGGTGCGTTTTTCGGGCTTGGGCCAATCGCGGATGAGGACGACCCTGTGGTCCGGCCGGATTTTCGCCAGCGACCCTTCAGAGGCGATGAGCTGAACCAGCCCCGCTGGGTTGGCGAAGGTGTTGTCGCGGAAGGCGAGGACGATGCCTTTCGGCCCTGCGTCCACCTTTTCCACGTTGGCGCGGCGGCACAGGCTCTTGATGTAGACAATCTTCAACAGCCACTCCACCTCGTCGGGGATGGGGCCGAAACGGTCCATCATCTCGGCGCCGAAGGCGTCGATCTCGCGGGCATCGCTAAGGTCGGCAAGGCGGCGATAAAGGGACATGCGCAGCTGAAGGTCGGGCACATAGTCCTCGGGGATGAGGACGGGGATACCGACGGAGATTTGGGGCGACCAGTGCTCTTCGATCTCTTCCTCGCCGCCATCCTTGAGGGCAGCGACGGTCTCCTCCAGCATGGACTGGTAGAGCTCGAACCCGACCTCTTTGATGTGGCCTGACTGCTCTTCGCCCAAAAGGTTGCCTGCGCCGCGAATGTCGAGGTCGTGGCTTGCCAGCTGGAAGCCTGCGCCGAGGCTGTCGAGGGATTGAAGGACTTTGAGGCGGCGCTGGGCTGTGGCCGTCAAAGTCTTGTCCACGGGGGTGGTGAGGAGGGCGTAGGCGCGCGTCTTGGAGCGTCCCACCCGACCGCGCAGCTGATAGAGCTGGGACAGGCCGAACATCTCCGCACGGTGGACGATGAGGGTGTTGGCCGTTGGAATGTCGAGCCCTGACTCCACGATGGTGGTGGACAACAAGACATCGTACTTGCCGTCGTAAAAGGCGTTCATGATGTCGTCGAGATCGCCAGGGGCCATCCTGCCGTGGGCGACGGCCACCTTCACCTCAGGCACGTGCTGGTCCAAAAACTCCTTCTGGGCGGCAAGGTCTGAAATGCGCGGGCACACGTAGAAGGACTGACCGCCGCGGTAGCGCTCACGCAACAGCGCCTCGCGGATGGTGAGGGGGTCGAAGGGGGTCACGAACGTGCGCACAGCCAGCCTGTCCACAGGCGCTGTGGCGATGAGGGAAAGTTCGCGCACCCCCGTCAGCGCCAGTTGAAGGGTTCTGGGGATCGGCGTTGCCGACAGGGTGAGGACGTGAACGTCCGACTTCAGCGCCTTCAGCCGCTCTTTGTGTTTGACGCCGAAGTGCTGCTCCTCGTCCACAATCAAAAGGCCGAGGTCGCGGAAGGTGACGCCCTTGGCAAGGAGCGCGTGGGTGCCCACCACAATGTCCACCTCGCCTGAGGCAAGGCCGTCCTTGACGCGCTTCATGGCCTTGGGCCCCACAAGGCGCGAGGCTTGCTCGACATTG
>JBCDCF010000636.1:0-2758 GCA_039182345.1 Pseudomonadota bacterium | reverse complement strand
GTGGGACAGTGGGACATTTGTCAAGTGGGACATGAAGCTGTAGTGGGACAGTGGGACATGTATCTGTAGTGGGACAGTGGGACATTTGCAAATCAATGGTGAGCGGTCTTGCGCTTGCCGCAGGGCTCGGCCTTGCGAGCACAAGTGCGGCCAACGCCTGGTCGCTGGAAGAGGCGGCCAAGCCTTATGCGGGGACCGAGGTGGACGTGGTCTTCCTTTTGCGCCCCGGCTACGAGGCGGCCGAGGCGATGCTGCCTGAGTTCGAGGAAAAGACAGGCATCAAGGTCAACATCACCAAGCACCCTTACGAGAACGCCCTCGGCGAGCAGGTGCGCGACTTCGTGGCCGGTGGTGACTTCGACATTGCCTTGATCGACCTTGTGTGGATCGGCAACTTTGCGGAGAACGAGTGGATCGTCCCGATCACCAAGTTCACCGAGAACCCTGACCTGGCCGACCCCGATCTCGACCTTGACGATTTCTTCCCGCTGGTGCTGAACGCGTTCGGTGGCTGGGGCGACACCATCTACGGTCTGCCTTTCGACAACTATTCCGGCCTCCTGTTCTACAACAAGTGCATGCTGGAGGAGGCAGGCTTCGACGGTCCGCCCGAAACCTGGCAGGAGCTGAAAGAGGTTTATGCGCCCAAGCTGACAGGCGACGGCAAGCACGCCTTTGCCCTCCAGTCCAAGCGCAACGAGACACAGTCGGCAGACTCCTTTGCGCGGATGCTGTGGCCCTTCGGCGGCTCGTTCCTTGACGAGGACTTCAAGTCCAACCTGATGAGCGAAGAAAGCCAGGCGGGTCTGAAATTCCGTCAGGATCTGATGGAGTATATGCCCGAAGGCATTGTCGCCTACGACCATGCCGAGACGGTGAACGCCCTTGCCCAAGGCGATGTGGCGATGATCACAGAGTGGTCGGCCTTCTACTCCACCTTGAAGGACCCCGACACCTCAAAGATCGCCGATTGCCTGGCGATCGCGCCCGAGCCCAAGGGTCCTGCCGGCCGCAAGCCCGCGCTGGGTGGGTTCTCGCTTGCCGTTGCGAGCCAGGCGAGCGAAGAGGAGCAGGCCGCCGCCTGGCTCTTCATCCAGTGGATCACCTCAAAGGCCAACGCCAAGGAATACCTTGAGCGCGGGGGCGTGCCTGCCCGCCAGTCCGTCTATGAGATGGACGGTGTGGCGGACGAGTATGACTTCGTCCCGGCCCTTGTGGAGAGCTGGCAGGACGGTGTGCCTGAGTTCAGGCCCCGTTTCGCCGAGTGGCCCGAAATCACCGAGATCGTGCAGGAATGGGGCACGAAGATGATGCTCGGCGAGGTCACCACCGAAGAGGGCGCCGAGGAGATCGGCACCCGTATGGAAGCGGTGCTGGAGGACGCCGGTTACTACTCCGGCGACAAACCGCTGGTGCAATAACGAGCGCCCAGGCACCGCCGGCGCGGGCGACCCCACCGCCCGCGCCAACTCTCTTCCTGTCGAGGGGACCGGCATGACCACGCGCGTTCAAAAGCGCACACTGTTTGCCTTCATCGCGCCAGCGGTGATCGCCCTTGCGGTGATCGGCATCGTGCCGCTCCTTTATGCCGTGTGGACCTCGCTCCACAACTTCAACCTGACCAAGCTGCGGAACGTGAAGTTCATCGGGCTTGAGAACTACGGCACCGTCCTCACCGACACGGTGTTTTGGGAGGCGATGGGGCGCACCTTCGCGCTGCTCTCCATCGCACTCCCCTTGCAGATTGCTTTGGGCCTTGGGATTGCGCTGCTCCTGCACCAGCCGGGCCTGTCGTTCCTGCGCACGCTGACGCGCCTTTCCCTGGTGTTGCCGATGGCGACCACCTACGCGGTGGTAGGGCTCCTCGGCCAGGTGATGTTCAATCTGAAATACGGCGTCGTAAACCAGCTCATCGGTTTTCTGGGCGCCGACCCCGTCAACTGGATCGGCGATCCCACCAACGCCTTCATCACCGTGGTGTTCTGGGATGTGTGGCAGTGGACACCCTTCGTCGCCCTCGTCCTCCTTGCCGGCCTCACCACCGTGCCGGGCGAGATCGAGGAGGCGGCAAAGCTTGAAACCAAGCGCTGGTGGACGGTGCTGCGCCATGTGCAGCTCCCCTTCCTGGTCCCGGGCCTTGTGGCCGTCCTCATACTGCGCACGGCCGACACGCTGAAGCTGTTCGACATGGTCTTCACCATGACGCGGGGCGGGCCCGGGGCGGCGACGGAGTTCATCTCGCTCCTCATCCAGCGGGTCGGATTTCGCGCGTTCGACCAAGGGCTTGCCTCGGCGCAGGCGGTGATCTTGCTGATCATCACCATTGTCCTCAGCCAGCTCTACATCCGCCTCTTCTATAAGGAGGTGCGCTGATGTCGGCCGTGCGCGCGTCCGGTCCCCGGCAGAACCTCCTGCCGCAGATCATCCTTCTTGTTCTGGTAATGCTCCTATGCGTCTTCCCGTTCTACTGGATGGTCACCACCAGCTTGAAGACGCAGATCCTTGCGCTGGAATCGCCCCCGGTGTGGCTGTTCGAGCCGACCATTGCCAACTATCGCGAGGTCTTGTTCGAGGATGAGGTGGGGCGCACCCTCATCAACTCGCTCATCGTTGCGGTGTGTACAACGGCCCTTGCCGTGCTCCTGGGCTGCCCCGCCGCCTATGCGTTGGCGCGGTTCGAGTTCCGCGGCAAGAAAGATCTGTGGTTCTGGTTCATCACCAACCGCATGGTCTCCCCCATTGTGCTGGCGCTGCCGTT
>JBCDCF010000635.1:0-2772 GCA_039182345.1 Pseudomonadota bacterium | reverse complement strand
GCCGAGGGCCTTGCCGCCCGCATCATCAATGGCGATGTGCCCGAAAGCCTGAAGGACAAGACGCTCCTGTCCCTGGACATGGGCGCGCTGATCGCAGGTGCGAAGTATCGCGGCGAGTTCGAGGAGCGCCTCAAAGCCGTCCTGTCCTTCAGGCTTTCGGGCACATCGCCATTGATGATGCGGGCGGCAAGGCCCTCGGCAATGGCGGTCTTGCCCACACCCGGTTCGCCGATGAGGATCGGGTTGTTCTTTGTGCGGCGCGACAGGACCTGGATGGTGCGGCGGATCTCCTCGTCCCGGCCGATGACGGGGTCGAGCTTGCCCTCGCGCGCATCCTCGGTGAGGTCTCGCGTATACTTCTTCAGCGCCTCGTACTGGCCTTCGGCCGAAGCTGTGTCGGCGGTGCGGCCTTTGCGAAGGTCGGCAATGGCGGTCTCAAGGGACTGGGGCGTGACGCCTGCGTCCTTCAAGATCTTGGCACTTTCAGCGGAAGATTCGCTCGCAAGGGCAAGGAGCAGTCGCTCCACTGTCACGAACGAATCGCCTGCCTTTTTGGCAAGGGCTTCAGCCTGCTGCATGACTTTGACGGTGGGCGGCACAAGGTGCAGCCCCGTCGCGCCTGAACCACCCACTTTGGGAAGGCGCGCCAAGGCACGTTCCACCCCGCCGAGGGCTTCGCTCGGATTGCCGCCCGCCGCTTTGATGAGGCTTGCCGCCAACCCTTCAGAATCGTCCAGCAGTGCCTTTAAAATGTGTTCGGGCGTGAACTGTTGGTGGTCGGACCCAATCGCGCCTGTCTGTGCAGCCTGGATGAAGCCGCGGGTGCGATCGGAAAACTTCTCGAAATCCATGGGACCCCCTGACGCCAACGTCGAGCCTGCGCTCCAACGTCGGTGGTTGGTTGGACACGGTGCGTTACGCCACCGCGGGCACCGCCCATCAGGGCCGGCGCCACTTCCATAAATAGGTGTGGGGAGGGGGGTTCGTAAGGACTTTTGGGCAGTTCAAGCGTTTCGGTGTGGCCAGTGGCAACGCCGCTGGGGCTCGAACTTCACCAAGAAACAGGGAAGGGCGCCTGTTCCTGAAAGCCAGCCGTCGCTGAATGAAGCCCTGAGCCCTTAAGGCACCGGCCGCAAAGCACGCTTCGCTCTTCGGCCTTGCGGCCGGTGCCTTAAGGGCTCTGATCGGGCCTCAGCGACGGCTGGCTCCGAGGAACAGGCTTGGGGCCCTGAGCGCTGTGGCAGGCCAGAAGCAGTGCCTCGCCCAGGATCGGCTGGGCGAGGGATTGTGGTGCACCGGTCGGGGACTGGGGTCAGCCTGCAGGATCCACCGAGGGCTGCTCGCCGAGGCCATTGGGCTCGGCGGCGCTTTCCGCACGCGGCTTGCGGGCCCTTGTGGTGCGGGTGCGCCGTTTGGGTTTGGCAGGGGCTTCGTCGGCCGCACTGTCTGCCTCTGCAGCACCATTGGTGGCGGCGGCGACTTCGGCGCCGTCATCGTCGGCGGGAGCGTCCTTACCGTTGCGCGCAGTGCGTGAGCGAGTGGTTTCCACAGCGGCTTCTTGGGCGGGCTCTTGTGCCGCTGCGCTTTCCACCTCGGCCTCATCGGCGGATCGATCGTGGCCGTTGCCGTTGCCGTTGGTGCGGGCGGCGACACGGCGGTTGGTGTCCTCGTCCTCCTCGGCGGTGTCGTGGCCGTTGGCAATGCCGTTGCCCCTGTGCTCGTCACGGCCGCCGCGGTCATCATCGCGCCGTTCACGCGGTTGCGTGTTCGACTGCTCGTAGGCTTGGGCGACGATGCGGTAGTAGTGTTCGGCGTGCTGAAAATAGTTTTCAGCCATCACCCTGTCTCCCGACGACTGAGCGTCGCGGGCGAGTTGGGCGTACTTGTCGGCCACTTGGATGGCGCTTCCCCGGATTTTGACATCCGGCCCGTTCGATTCGTACGACCGCGCTAAAGGATTCGGATTCTTGCTCCGATTGCGGCCGCGAAGACGTTTGTTCGGGTTATTCGGTCTCATATGTGATTTTTCTCGTCCGGGGACACACTATTGATCCTCTACGGATCGTCGAAAGGTGCAAGTGCTTTGCCGTCCTTTCCAAAACTCAAGGCCCGTTCATAGTGCCTATGGTACAACACCGACATCGCATCACGCGAAGACCACGCGGTTGTCCCGCCCCACCGGGCAACCACAAAAAGATCCTCCGGCGCGCCAAGAATTCTACACGGCGTCGCCCTGCGCTGTCTTGCGTCTCTACTCTGACCGTTGCGTCGCCACACTTGGCGGTGTGAACACGGTGCCCATGGTCGGGCTGGCACTCAATGGAGAAAATGACGCAGGTGTGCCGCCCTCTCCATCGGCCGACGGGGCGACGTTAGCGTCTTCGCCCCACCTTTCCAAGTCTTAATTGGGGGAGGGCTTCGTGAATCTCCTGTCCAGCGCGGCCACTCTGACCCACCTTCTATTACCTATTTGTTGAGACGGCGAAATGAAATCGCTCTTGCAGCCCCTGTCAGGTCATTCGCGACATGGTCTACGCCAAGCCCATGTGCAAGAGCTTCGTCAACCACCTTTGTCTCTGCACGCGGATCGATTTCCACAATAAGCCGTCCATCTGGCTTCAGCATTGTCTCGGCCTGGGCAAACACGGTCCTGTATGCATCAAGTCCATCCTTGCCGCCATCAAGGGCAAGCAAAGGATCACAGTTGCGCACCGTCGGGTCCAACTGGGCGATGACGTCGGTGGCGATGTAAGGTGGGTTCGACACCACAAT
>JBCDCF010000634.1:0-2773 GCA_039182345.1 Pseudomonadota bacterium | reverse complement strand
GCCTGGCGCGCGGACCCGACAAGGCGCCCCATCGGCATGTTCGGCGATGGCTCGTTCGGCATGACGGTGGGGGAGTTGGAAACCCTCGTCCGCCTTGCCATTCCGGCCATCTTGATCCAGCCGAAATGGCCGTTGTTGAACAGAATCAAGATGGCCGGAATGGCCAGGCGGACGAGGGTTTCCAACTCCCCCACCGTCATGCCGAACGAGCCATCGCCGAACATGCCGATGGGGCGCCTTGTCGGGTCCGCGCGCCAGGCACCGACGGTCGCCGGCAAAGCCGAGCCGAGGCCGCCGAATGCCCTTGGAATGGCAAGGCGCGTCTGTGGGTCGTTGATGGTCAAGAACCGCGTCATGTGCGGTGTTGGCGTGCCGGCATCGCAGTAGATCAGCGCCGGTTCGCCGGAGGCCTCAAGCGCTTCGTTGAAGGCGCGCACCGCTCGCTCTGGCCGCAGGGGCACGCTGTCATCTTCAAGCAGTGTCTGTGCGTTGGCCCAGAAGTTGGCGCGCATGGCATTCAGGTGATCCACCCAGGGTTGGTGTATCTCAGTGTCGAATGTATCAGGGACGGCTGCCAGAAGATCCTGCAAGACAAGGCGTGCATCGCCCACCACGGAGATGGTGTTTTCGTAGTTGTTGGCGACAATATCCGGGTCGATGTCGATCTGCGCCACCCGCTTGTGCAGCGTCAACTTGGGGAATGTCCAGCCGATGGTGACCACCGACCCCATCTTGGACCCCACGAAAAGGACGAAGTCGCTCTCCTCCATGGAGCGGTTGGCGTGGGGGTGAAAGCCATTGTCGCCGATGACACCCATGGCAAGAGGGTGGTCGTCGGGCATGGTGGGCTGCCCTGTCATGGTGGTGCACACGGGAATGTTGAGCCGTTCGGCCACAGCGCGCAGATCCGCCCCCGCGCAGGCGCGAATGACGCCGCCGCCAGAGACGATGAGGGGCTTTTTCGCAGCGTCCAACTGGGCAATCAGCGCCTCTACCCGTCCGGGAGCGGGCCGCGTCGGAAAGGCCGGGAAGGTTTTGCAGTCCTCTTCCACATGCAGCGAAATGGTGGCGGGGTCGACATCCGTCATCAGAAGATCTTCGGGGATTTGAAGATGAACGGCGCCGGGTTTGCCGGACGTTGCCACACGAAACGCGCGCCTGATGATTTCGGGGATCTTCTCCGCCCGCTTGATCTGAACCGACATCTTGGTGACGGGCTCGAAGAGCTTGGCACAGTCAAGTTCGGTCAGCACGCCTCGGCCTTCACCTGGCAGGGGAATGTCGATGGTAAGGAGGATGACGGGGATGGACGACGCGTTGGATTCGGCAATGGGTGGCAATGTGTACATGGCCCCGGCGCCGGAAGGGCACTCCACCACGGCCGGTTTGTCGGTAAAGCGGCCGTAGGCGTCGGCCATGAAGCCTGCGGCACGCTCATCGCGTGCCATCACGTGGGTGATGTGGTCCGTGCGGGTCTGCAAGGCCTCATAAAGGGGCACATTGGTGTCGCCTGGGACGCCGAAAAGAGTGTCGACGCCGTACCCGATCAGCATCTCCACCAGTATGTCTGCGCCGCGCATCCCGTCCTCCCAACTTTAGTCGGGCGAGAGGTATCATGCCGAAAAGGCGCCAAACACGCGCAGAATGACGGGTTTGCGCCGTCCCACCGGCGATTTGCCGGGCCCACACGGCCGGGACGATCCTTCCCGTTGGCCGTGGGGGTGGGTCGCCGGGTCGGCGTCAGCGCTGCTCGATGCCTGAATACGGGTCGAGGGCGCGCGGTGTTGCCACGAAGGGCTCTGACTGAAGGGCATAAAGCGCGTCGTTGATGCGGCGCCTGTCGCTGAGGAGCCGTGTAAACTGTGCATCACACCCTGAGATGGGGGAGGGGTAGTCAGTAATCTCGCGCGATAAATCATCAAGCGCCGTACGCAAAAGCTTCTCAGCGCGGAGTAAATCTTCTTCATAGTGCTGCATGGTGTCTCCTTTTTCTTGGTAATGGCGCTTGTCGATTGTCGAAGCGGCCGGGAGAGGGGGCACCGTGGTGCGTGCCAGGCCGCCTACCAGCGCGTTCAGTTGAGAGATGGTGGCTCTTGGTGGCCTTTGCCAGCGCCTTGGCCACTCGACCACCGTTGTCAGGACAGATGGACCGGTTGTGGCCATTGGGTTGCGGCCCTTGTGTGCCGGCGGGTACACCTAAGCCCTCCAACCGATGACGCGGCAACACCTGCGGTTCCAACACGAGGGCGCACTCTTGGGAGAGAAACTGGATCATAGTTGGCTTCGCCAAGGAAGCACCGACGGAAAAGAAGTAAAAAGTATCTACGACACATGGGCGGCAACCTATGACGACACGGTCAAAGACTGGGGCTACCAAGCACCAGGCGAGGCCGCAAAGCTCCTGCGCGCCGATGTGCCGGAGGTCGCGCACATCTTGGATGTTGGGTGCGGCACGGGCTTGACCGGCGAGGCGCTCCGCCATGCCGGTTTTGTGGGCCCCATTGATGGGATCGACCTCTCGCCAGAATCGCTGAAGGAAGCAAAGAAAAAAGGTCACTACACCCAGTTGACCGAGGTGGACTTGCAACAACTCCCGCTGCCCATCAACGACAACGCCTATGACGCGCTCCTGTGCGCCGGTGTCCTCACCTACATCACCAACGACGCTGCGCTCTTCCGCGAGTTCGCCCGCGTCGTGCGGTCCTCAGGCACCCTGGTTATCACCCAACGCACGGACCTGTTCCACGAACGCAAATACGACGCCCTGTTGGCG
>JBCDCF010000633.1:0-2782 GCA_039182345.1 Pseudomonadota bacterium | reverse complement strand
GCCATTGACGTGACGACGAGCTTTTACAACATCCACCACATCTTCGAGCGCGAGCATGGCGATGACATGGGCTTCTTCGCCTGGAAGGAGCACGGCATCAATCCTTACGGCAACTCCATCATCGTCAACGGGGAGTTCTTGGCCGAGAACGAAGACGCGGTGAAAGCGTTCGTGGACGTGACCCAGCGCGCCTTCCGCCAGTGTGTGGAGACGCCCGAGCCTTGCATCGACGCTCTGGTGGAGGCCAACACGGGCCTTCAGAAGGACAATGAACTGCAAAACTGGGGCCTTGTGGTGGAATTGATGACCGACGAGACGTCCACCACCAAGGGTCTCGGCTATTTCGACGAGGGCCGTCTGGCGGACGACTACACGCTCACCTCCACCTATTTCGAGTTGGAGGAGCCGTTCGACATCAATGATGTGGTGACGAACAAGTTCATCGACCCGTCCATCACCATGCCGGCGCCCTAACCAGCTGGCGGTGCGACGCTAAAACTTGCCGTCGCGCACCTGAAACCCTGTGGGCTTGCCGAGGGACGGCAAGCCCTTTTCGATCCAGTCCGCCTGCCAGTCGATGAGTGTGTCGAGCCCCACGGCGGGCCGGCCGAAGAGGGCTGTGGCGGCGGCGGCATTGTTGAGCCAGCCGGTCTTGGCCTCCTCGCCTGCAATCTCCACGGGCTTGCCAAAACGCTCGCCGAAGGCGTGGGCAAGGGCGCGCACCGACACCGTCTCAGGCCCCGTCACATTCAACGGGGAGGTGGGGGCGGTGGTGTGAAGGAGCGCGCGCAGGATTTGCGCGTTGGCATCCCCCTGCCAGATGACGTTGGCGTGGCCCATGGTCACGTCCACAGCCTCGCCCTGATAGACAAGGCTCGCCACATCGTGGAGGACGCCGTAGCGCATATCGATGGCATAGTTCAGGCGGATGAGGCGACCGGCCGTGCCGTGGACGGCCGAGCCGTGCTCGAACAGCCGCTCCCGCGCCACGCACGACCAGGCATACTCTCCTGGCGGCGGGTTGGGGGGCACATCCTCCGTCGGCCCGCCCGATTCCACCGACATGAACGGGTAAACACAGCCCGTGGAGAGCGCCACGATGCGGGCGTTGCGATACCGCTCGGCCACCATTGCAGGCACCAGCGCATTCATGGCCCAGGTGAGCGAGGCCTTGGCGGACGCACCGAACTTGAAGCCGGCCATATAGACGACGTTGGCGACCTCCGGCAGCGCCTCAAGGGCCGCCGCATCCAGAAGATCACAGGCGATGGTCTCCACACCGTGAGACTGAAGCGCCTCGGCAAGGCCTTCGCTTGAGAAGCGGGCCACCGCAATCACGCGTCTGTCCGGTGCAGCGCGCTTGGCAAGGCGGCACAAGGTGGGCCCCATCTTGCCGCCCGCGCCAAGGACGATGATGTCGCCATCAAGGCTTTGAAGGTCGCGCGTGAGGGCAGGGGAAGGCTGCGTCATCACCTCTTCAAGGTGGTCGACGCTGGTGAGCGCGGCCGGCAGAGGGCCAACGCCAGGGGTGTCGTCCATAAAGGGTCCGCTAGCTGACGGGCATGACGAGGGAGTGATCGTAAGGCAAGGCAGGCGTCGCGAACACCACATCGTTGCGCACATAGTGGAAGGCGCAGGCCCGCCGCCAGCGATCCGACCGGTTGTCGGCCGACACATGCACCGTCCCGCCATGGTGGAAGGAGACGCCGCCTTTGGGCACGGGCGCCGGCCGCATGGTCATCTGCGCCATAGCATCCTTGGCAATCTGCAAGTCGAAGGGCCGATCGGGCGGTGCGGTATGGGGCAGGATGGGGCCTTTGTGGGTGGCGCGGCCGTAGCTGAGGCACCCGTTCTCCTCGTCGGCATCGTCGAGCGCGACCCAGGCGGTGATGACGCCGTCATGGTCGCTCGGGCCGAAGTAAAAGTTGTCCTGGTGGGCGGGTTTGGGCCCTCCACCATGGGGCGGCTTGAAGAACACCTGGCTGAAGTAGACGGACACGCCCTTGCCCACCAGCGCCTCCACAAGGCCCACCATGGCAGGGTCGCGGGCAAGCGCCGCGAACACGGCCCGCTCCTTGTGGGGATTGTCCAGTTTGCGCAGGACCGGCGGACCTTTCACGCCGCCATCCACGAACCATGCCTTGTCGGCCTCGTCCATGGCCGCAAGGGCTGCAGCGCTCCAGTCGGTCACATCATCGATGGCCGCCTGCATGCGTGCGGGGGCATAGACGCCGGCGACGGTCACATGGCCGTCGGCCCCATAACGCTCGGCAATGGCATGGTGGGCGTCGGGGGTGAGGGGTTTTGACCCAGCGGACCCAGTCACTCCCTCCTTCACCGGCTGCGACGGCTCAGCTGACGGCATGGCGACCTCCGTTTTAACTAGACAGTTACAAAAACGTCCGGTCGGGTCAAGTGACGCACGGCAAATGTCGGCGGCGCGTCGATCCAAGATCGGGGTCCTGGGCTGCGATGAGGCTCGCGTGCCCGCGGCCCAAAACGGCGCTAGAGTATCCGATCGGTTTGAATCAAACAGAGCGGATGAAGGCGTGCTCGCGTTCAAATCTGGCGCGATTGCTCTTCGCTCAGGTTGATCCAACCAGAGCGGCAAGTGCGCTAGGTGCCCACGAGGGCCGACAGCGTTGCCTTGATGTGGGCAAGCCAAGCGTCTTGCGCCTCCGCCGTCGACAGGTCCTTGCGGAAATAGACCGACAGCGTCGCGTTGTTGCCGATGAACAGGTAGACCAGCGCAATCACCGTGATGTGGATGTTGACGGCGTTG
>JBCDCF010000632.1:0-2789 GCA_039182345.1 Pseudomonadota bacterium | reverse complement strand
GGACTTGAGGTAAAAGGCGGCCGGGCCGAACGGGGGCGACAGGAACGAGACCTGCATGTTCACGCAGAACAGGATGCCGAACCAGATGCGCGCCTCGTTCGGCGTCATCCCAAGGTCGAGCGACAGGACGATGGGCAAGAACACAGGCATCACAAGAAGGACGATGCCCACCCAGTCCATCAAGGCGCCGAGCACCAGGAAGATCGCCATCATGATGAGGATCACCACCATCGGCGACAACTCCGCCCCGGTGATGAGGTTGGCCACATAGGCCGGCCCGCCCGCGATGGAGTAGGCGCCAGCCAGCGCCGTCGCCCCGAACGTCACCATCAAGATGGTGCCTGTGGACTTAAAGGTGCGCTGGAGCGACTGGTAGAACAGCGACCAGGTAAGTTCCCCCCGCACGAGGATGAAGATGAGGACCGCTACGGTGCCCATGCCGGCCGCCTCGGTGATCCCCGTGACGCCGCCATAGATGGAGCCGAGCACAACGAACACCACCACCAGAGGCGCCACGAGCCCTTTGCCCATGTCCCATGCCTGTTGGACGAGGGGCAGGCCGAACGCTGTGATGAGGGAGATGGAGGCCGCCACCGAGAAGCCCGACAGGACGGCCACATCGGTCATCGGGTCTTCCATGATCAACCCGTTGGCACGCTGGCCGAAGGTGGACTGCATGTAGACCAGGAGCGCTGCGAACAAAGCTGCGCCGATGACAAGCACCATCATGAAGGCGAAAAAGCGGATGGGTTTGCCCCAGCCCACGATGTCGTCGTCCTGCTGGGGCGGCAGCGGCGCCAGCGACGGGTTCAACTGCGTGCGCACCACAATGTAGATGAGGTAGCACGAGGCCAGGATGAAGCCCGGCACGAAGGCGGCCGAGAAGAGGGCCTGAATGGAGGTCTCCGTCACCAGCCCGTAGATGATGAGAACGATGGACGGCGGGATCATCGTGCCCAGCGAGCCGGACGCGCAGATGGTGCCGATGGCAAGGTTCTGGTTGTAGCCGAGCCGCAGCATCTGCGGCAGTGCGATGAGACCAAGGAGCACCACCTCGCCGCCGATGATGCCGCTCATGGCCGCCATGATGATGGCCATGATGGCCGTCACCAGCGCGATCCCCCCTCGGGTGCGCGACAGCCACACGTTCAAGGAGCTGTACATATCCTTGGCAAGGCCGGAGCGTTCCAACAGCGAAGCCATGAAGATGAAGAGCGGCACGGAGATGATGACGTAGTCCGTCATCAGCCCGTAGATGCGCTGTGACAGGATGGAGAACGGCCCCGTCCCGAACTGCCTGAACAGAACATCCGGGCCGAAGCGCAGGTAAAGCACCACCACCGCCAGGAAGCCCGACGCAAAGCCGAGCGGCATGCCGATGGCCAGGAGGACGAAGATGCCGATCAACAACACGATCGACAGCGTCTGAATGTCCATCCCGGAGACTTTGGGGAGCGTGTCGAGCGCAGACCACACCACATCGCGTGCCGGCTCGGTGTTGGGCCCCGAGGCAAGGTCTGGCGGAAAAACGAAGATGAGGATCGTCAGCGATACCGTCAGGAAGATGGCGGCCAGGAGGTCGGCGCGGCGGACGCTGAGGTAGGCGAACCAGGCGATGGAGACCAGGAGAAAGGCAAACCAGGGGTTAAAGTCCATGAGGCCTGTCGCTTTAGTTGGTGCGTCCGGACACGGCCGGCGAGTGCATCAAGGCATGGGGAATGCCCGCACGGATGCGCGGGTGGGTTGAAGGTGTTGGCGTGAAGGCCATCAATCGTGCCGCGAGGAGACGGTCTCTTCGTAGGCGCCCACATACTCATCGCCGACATCTTCGTGGACCGGCTCGCGGTTCCAGTCGGTGATGAGGTTGGCGATGGCCTGGGCGACGATGAGGCCCGACAAAATGATGATCGCAGGCTTCATGGTGGCAGGGATGGGCGGATCCCACGCCGTGCCAAACGTTTCCCAGCGATTGTACTTGTCGATGGCCTCCTGAAAGCCGCCATGGATCACCATGATCCCGAAGATGCTGATGCATAGGGTGGAGATCAGGTCGAAAACCTTTTGCAGCCACCGCGGGACAATGTCGTACAGCATCGTAATGCGGATGTGTCCGCGTTGCTGGAGCACGTAAAGCGCTGCGAGGATGTAGATGAACCCGCCAATCCACAGGCTCATCTCATTGACCCATAGGGTGGGGCGCTCGAAGAAGTAGCGCATGACCACTTCGTAAAACATGATCCCGACGATCACCGCGACGAGAAACATGCCAACGCGGCTGATGCCGAGACTGATATAGTCGATGGAACTGCGCGGTTCGACTTCGTGCATTGTCCCTCCCAGGAAACGGGCCTCTTGCGGCTCTCGTTCGCGCTCTGCGCTCAGACGTGAGTGTGTCCCGCCCTCTTGTGGCGATCAAGCCTTCGTTTCATCAACCCTTGGCACCGTGGCTTCGCGGCCATGGTCGAGGCACGAAAAAAGGCCGCTGCGGTGGGCAGCGACCTTTCCTGTCAGCCGTTTGTACAGTTCGGCGGAGGCTTACTCTGCCGACAGGCCGATCTTCTGCAGGAAGTCCTTGTGCTGTGCGACAAGGGCCTTGGCCTGGTCGGTGGTGGCGAACTCGTCCCACGCCTTCACGGCCGCTTCGCGGAAGGCGGCGCGGTCTTCAGGCGACCAGTCGTGCAAGGTCACGCCTGCTTCGGCCAGTTCGTTGGCGGCGCGCTGAATATCCACTTCGTAGTCGAGGGTGGTGCGGAAGGCGAGCTTTTGCATCGCCACTTCCATGATGCGCT
>JBCDCF010000631.1:0-2791 GCA_039182345.1 Pseudomonadota bacterium | reverse complement strand
CGCCAAGGACGTGGCCGCGCGGCCAGTTGTGGGGCCTGTTGTCGGCATGGGTGGCTGGAAGCGTCTCGTACCACTTGGTGGCATCGGTGCCGAGGGCGGCGGCCCAAAGCCGGCTGTCATGAACCTCCTCGAGGTCGTCATTGCGGCCGGCTTCCAGCACCAGGATGCGCGCATTGCTCTTGGCAAGTTGGTGGACACACGCCGAGGCGGCCGAACCTGAGCCGATGACGATGTAGTCGTACGCCTGTTCGGGCACGGGGCTGGTCTTCGTCGATTGGGCGATCGCCTTGCCGGACCAGGCGGTCGCAAGGGCCCCTGCCATCCCCACACTGACGCCAAGGGCCATCGCGCGTCTGATGAAGGCGCGCCGGCTCAAACCCCCAGCGCGATAGTCGATGACAGCGCGCTCCAACTCGCCGTTTTTTCGAGCACCGAAATAGGCCACGTCTTCCTCCTGTCCTACCGCTTTGCTTGTGCGCGGTCATTTTCGTTTTGCCTTCGACGCTCAAGACGCAAAACGTGCGTTGGTCCGGCGCCGAAGTCTCTCAGTTGCTTGGCCGAGCGCTTAGATGGTTCGGCCGCCGTCCACCTCCAGCACCACCCCTGTGATGAAGGCCGCTTCATCGGAGGCCAAGTAAAGGGCGGCGTTGGCCATGTCTTCAGGCTCGCACAGTCGGCCGAGCGGAATGGTCGATATGAACTTTGAACGGTTTTCCGGCGTATCGGGCATGCCCATGAACGCTTCCAGAAGCGCCGTTGCGCCCATCACGGGGGCAAGACCGCACACGCGGATGTTGTCCGGTGCAAGTTCGACCGCGAGCGTCTTGGTCAACATGTTCACGGCGCCTTTGGAGCTGTTGTACCAGCTGAGGCCAGGGCGCGGTCTGATGCCTGCGGTGGAGCCGACATTGATCATCACCCCGCCGCCATGTTGGCGCCAGTGGGGCACGATGGCATGGGTCATGTGGAAGATGGAGTCCACGTTGACGGCGTAGACGCGGCGGAAGGTGTCGTAGTCGACGTCCAAGAGCGGTTGGTTGCGGTGGGTCCAGCCTGCGTTGTTCACCACAACGTCGATCGGGCCAAAAGCCTCGATGGTCTTTGCCACTGCTTCTGCAATGTCTTCGCCCTTTGAGACATCGCACCGAACGGCGATGCCGGCCGCCCCGATCTCCTTCGCAACGTCTTCTGCGCCGTCGCCGTTCAGATCCACAATCGCGACCTTCGCACCCTCTACCGCGAACCGCTGGGCGATGCGGCGGCCGAAGCCTGATGCCGCGCCTGTCACAAGGGTCGTCTTGCCCTCAAGGCGCATCGACGGGGCAATGGCCGTGTCCGTCTTCAACCCGTCAGCCATGCTGGAGCACGATCGTCTTGATCTGCGAGAATTCAAGCAGCGCCGCGAACCCTTTTTCCCTGCCGTGGCCCGACTTGCGCACACCGCCAAAGGGCAGTTCGATCCCGCCGCCCGCGCCGTAGCTGTTGAGGAAAACCTGACCGCACTTCAAGGCTTTGGCCATGCGCATCTGCCGCGCGCCATCGCGTGTCCAAACGCCGGCCACGAGACCATAGTCGGTATCGTTGGCAATTCGGGTCGCATCGGCCTCATCGTCAAACGGGATGACGGAGAGGACGGGGCCAAAAACCTCTTCCTTCGCCAGCGGATCGCCTTGTGCGACGGGGCCGAAGAGGGCAGGGGCCACGAAGTAGCCGCCGTCAGAGGCCGATGGCGAAACCCGCCCCCGCGAGATGAGCGGCGCATCGCCCGTGCCGCCCGCCGCAATGAAGCGCTCCACCCGCGCCTTCTGTCGTGCGGAGATGAGCGGGCCAAGGTTGCCGTCCTCGCGCCAAGGGGCGGCGGTCAAGCGCTCAAACCCTTCCTTCAGCCGGGCGACGACGTCGTCGAAAATCTCGCGCTGGATGAGTGCGCGGGAGCCGGCCGAGCAGGTTTGCCCGCCATTTTGGACGATCGCATTCATGAGGACGGGGATGGCCGCATCAAGGTCTGCGTCGGCGAAGACGATCTGCGGCGACTTTCCGCCAAGCTCCAACGTGCAACCGATGTGGTTGTCCGCCGCCGCCTTCTGCACCAGTACCCCAACCTCCGGCGAGCCAGTGAAGGAGATGAAGTCGATGCCTTTGTGGCAGGCAAGGGCCGCGCCAGCCTCGTGGCCATAACCTGTCACGACGTTGATGGCCCCGTCAGGAAAGCCCACGTCCAGCGCCAGTTCGGCAATGCGGATTGGCGTGATGCATGCGTCCTCGGCCGGCTTCAACACCACAGCATTGCCCATGGCGAGCGCCGGCGCACAGGAGCGGCCAAACATTTGCGCAGGGTAGTTCCAAGGGATGATGTGGCCCGTGACGCCGTAGGGCTCCAAGATGGTCTGGGCGTGGTAGCCCTTTAGAAACGGAATCGTTTCTCCGTGCACCTTGTCGGCGGCGCTCCCGTAATACTCGAAGTAGCGGGCCGCGGCGACCATGTCCGCACGCGCCTGGGTGATCGGCTTGCCAGTGTCTTTGGCTTCCCATTCGGCAAGCTCTTCGGCGTTTGCGGTGACCGCGTCCGACAGACCCATTAAGAGCCGGCCGCGCTCCAAGGCCGAGAGCTTCGACCACGCGCCACCGTCGACGGCAGATCGCGCGGCAGCAACGGCGTTGTCGATCTCGGCCGCGCCACCGGCACCGATTTGGGCGATGACAGCGCCTTCGGCCGGATCGATCACCTCAATGATCGTGTCCGGCGCGACGCGCTTGCCCCCGATGATGCATGCGAAGAACGGAAGCGTCT